>DHGA01000064.1:0-530 GCA_002402545.1 Syntrophaceae bacterium UBA4810 | reverse complement strand
AAGTGCCGCGCGAAGTGGAATTTGTAGAAAAAATTTAATTTATAACGAAAAATAAAGGAGCAAGAAAATGAAAGAAGCAGTAATCGTCAGCGGAGCCAGAACCGCGGTGGGAGAATTCGGCGGATCATTAAAAGGAGTCAAGACCGCTGATTTAGGAGCGCTGGTGATCAAAGAAGCGCTGCAGCGAGCGGGATTGCGCCCGGCGGTGAATGATTTAATCAAAAGCTTTCGCCCGGACGCCCTGGGCAAATTTGACATGACCGAAATCAATAAAAAATATTATCAATATCAGGAATCGCTTAAGCCTGTTTATGTCGATGAAGTAATTATGGGCAATGTCTTACAGGCGGGGCAGGGGCAGAATGTGGCCCGCCAGTCCTGCATTTACGCGGGACTCCCGGAAGAAACCAACGCCTACACGGTAAATAAAGTGTGCGCCTCGGGACTCAAAGCCATCGCGCTGGCGGCGCAGGCGATTATGACGGGCGAGGCGGAAATTATCATCGCCGGCGGCATGGAAAATATGAGCA
>DHGA01000102.1 GCA_002402545.1 Syntrophaceae bacterium UBA4810 | reverse complement strand
ATCACGGCGGAAATCGGCATCCAGCGTATATCCGAACAGATTGACGCTTTGAGCACGATGCGGATCGATCCTCTCCGGCACATTGTCAGCCCGCGAGTTGCCGCGGCGATTATCAGCTTCCCTCTGCTGACCACTGTATTTGACCTTATAGGCATGATCGGCGGCTATATTTCCAGCGTAATGTTACTGGGGCTTAACGCGGGTGTTTATATGAACAGTATTCAAGCCAATGTGGACTTAAGAGACGTTACTGATGGATTGATAAAATCCATCGTTTTCGCGGTTATCGTTGCTACGGTTTGTTGTTACCAGGGGTATTTTGCCCATATTCGCAAGGACAGCCACGGAGCTAAAGCCGTAGGTATGGCGACGACATCGGCGGTTGTTATTTCCTGCGTGCTGATTCTTGTTTCAGATTATGTGGTAACTTCACTTTTAATGTAGGGATTTTATGGCCACACCGTTAATTGAATTCAGAGATGTAAAAAAATGCTTTGGGGAACGCAATGTTCTCGATGGCGTTAATCTCAAAATATATGAAGGTGAAGTGACAACAATAATTGGCTTAAGCGGCGCGGGGAAAAGCGTGCTTCTTAAACATATTATCGGATTGCTTACGCCTGACGATGGGACGATTATCTACCGTGGAAAACCGGTAAGCGAAATGACGAAGCAGGAAATGAAAGACGCGCTTTCCCAAATGAGTTATATGTTTCAGGGAAACGCTCTCTTTGATTCATTAACTGTTTATGAAAATATAGCTTTACCGTTGGTGGAGACATCTAACCTAAAAAAGGAAGAAATTCACCAGCGGGTTATGGCGCGGGTAGAACAGACCGAGCTTACTGAAGCGATCAATAAATATCCGTCACAACTTTCCGGCGGCATGCAAAAAAGAGCGGCCCTGGCGCGCGCTTTGGTTACTGATCCCCAAATTGTTCTTTTTGATGAACCGACAACGGGCCAGGATCCCGTGCGCAAGAACGCGATACTGAGTCTGATTGCCCAGTATCAAAGAAAATTCGGATTTACCGCTATACTGGTAAGTCATGAGATTCCGGATGTTTACTTTATTTCCAATCGTGTCCTCGCTCTTTATGAAAACAAAATAGTTTTTCAGGGCACGCCGGAAGAATTGGAAGAATTTGACCATCCTTTTAATGATGAGGTCATCAGCAGTTTAGAATCTCTGCAAAAAGAATTGACCGGTCTTTATTCCAAAAGGCAGTTTAAGGTTCTCAACAGTGCCCAGATGAAACGTAAAAAATCTGGTGAATCATACGCGATCGTGGTCTTTACGCTGGCGGATTTTAATTACATTATCTCCGGTTTAGGGCCTGATGTTGTCCATGAGGCGATAAGGCGCTTATGTTCTTATATAGATAAACACTTCGGCATTATCGGCGGTATTTCCACCCGTTTAAACACCGGCGAAATTGTTACCATGCTGCCCCATTCTGATATCGAGGAAGCGCAAAGCATTCTGGAAAGTTTTATAAAAGATTTTCATGGGCAGGGCATAGAAGATATCTGGAGCTGGGTGGGCGTGCGCAGAATGGTGGAGATGTCCGGTTCGGTAACACTCACCATTGCTGCGGGCATTGCCGAAGGAAAGCCCGTTACAGAAATTGAAACAGTTATAGGCACGGCTAGAACAAATCAAAAAGAAATTTGGTCGGCGACAATGTGTCGCGGGGGAGTGAATATATGAAGAAATATAAAATTGAAACGATTGTGGGAATATTTGTGGTTCTGGGGCTGATTTGTGTAGGATACATGACGGTTAAACTGGGCAATGTTTCTCTTTTTGGTGATAGCACATATCGGCTTGTCGCCCGCTTTAACAGCGTGTCCGGAATGAGAACTGGTAATGAAGTTAATATGTTTGGCATTCAGGTGGGGAAAATATCTAAAATTACCATCGATCAGGAAACTCAAAGAGCGGTAGTTGAATTAAAAATCAGAAAAGATATAAATATTTATGATGACGCCATCGCTTCGATTAAAACGGAAGGATTACTGGGCGACAGTTACCTGAGCATTGATCCGGGAGGTGCGGGTGAATTGCTTGACGACGGTGATGTAATAATTGAAACACAGTCGCCCGTGGATATAATTGAGTTAATCAGCAAATACGCTTTTGGTGACGTGAAAAAATAAAAACAGGAGGAAAAGCCAGGAGGTTTAAATAATGAAAAAACAATTAGCAGGATTTATTATTGCACTGATAATTTTTGTATTTATTTTTCCGGTATACGCGGAAGCTCCGATAAAAGTGGTCGAGACAAATGTTAATAAAGTTCTTGACGTATTGCGCGATCCGAAACTCAAGGTCGCCTCGGCAAAAGAGGTAAAAACGCAGAAGCTGCGGGTTATTTATAAAGGAATGTTCAATGAGATGGAATTTTCCCGAAGAACATTGGGAAGAAACTGGAATCAATTTACTCCCGCGCAGCGAAAAGAGTTTGTCGATCTTTTCGAGCAGGTGCTGGAAAAAACTTATCTGGATAAAATCCTTTCCTATACCAACGAAAAAATCGAATTTTACAAAGAAATAATGCATTCGGACAAGCAGGCGGAGGTGCAGACAAAAGTTGTAACGTCCTCGCAGGAAATACCGATTTTTTACAGAATGATACTGGCGGACGGCAA
>DHGA01000058.1 GCA_002402545.1 Syntrophaceae bacterium UBA4810 | reverse complement strand
GGGGTGTGGTCGTCGATGACATCGGTGCGGGAATTTACGCTGCCGCGGTGCTGCTGCTTTTAGTGGTTTTTGGTGTGTTATGAAAATCGGCATTTTAACGATCGGCAATGAATTAATTTCCGGACGCACGGCTGATGCCAACGCTTCTTTTATCGCGCGCGAGATAAATCAGCAGGGCTGGAGCGTGGAAGCCATCATGTCTGTGGGCGACGATTTTACCAAAATCAAAGACCGTCTCAATTATTTATTGTCGATGACGGATGCCGTGATCTGCACCGGAGGGCTGGGGCCTACAGCGGACGACATAACTTCTGCGGCCATCGCCGCCGCTTTCGGCCTGCCTCTTTATACCGATGAAAATGTTCTCAATTACATCAAACAAATATTTGCCAAATACAATCTGTGCTGGATAGAAAACAACGCCAAACAGGCGATGTTTCCGCAAGGCGCGGAAGTTATCGAAAATCCCGTAGGCACGGCGGCGGGATTTTTCTTGAAAGTAGAGGGAAAACTTATTTTTGTTATTCCCGGTGTTCCCGCAGAAGCAAGAAGAATGCTGCCGGGAGGAATTGTTCCGGTCTTGCGTAAGCATTTTCCGCAGGAAGAATCGCACATGGCCAAGCAAACCGTTAAAACATTCGGTCTTTCTGAAGCGGCGGTGGATAACGCGCTCAAAGACATAGATTTTAACTCGCTTGGCGTGAGCGTTGGATTTTATCCGATTTTCCCGGAAAACCACATTGTGATCATTGCCCGCGAGCAATCGCGGCAGAAAGCGCAGAACAAATTAAAAATAGCGCAGGATGAAATTACCAACCGGCTGAAGCGAAATATTTTTCACTATGGTGATCAGACGCTGGAAGAAGTTGTCGCCGGCATGCTTTTGGAGAAGAAACTGACTCTGGCGGTGGCGGAATCATGCACGGGAGGATTGATTGCCAGCCGTTTAACGGATGTGCCGGGAAGCTCGGAATTTCTGGAAAGAGGTTTGGTTACCTACAGCAATAAGGCCAAAATGGAATTGCTGGGCGTTCCCGCGGCCGTTTTGGAAAATCATGGCGCGGTAAGCGAGGAAACGGCGCGTTTAATGGCCGAAGGTGTGCGTAAAATTGCCGCAACGGATTTAGGGCTTTCCTCCACCGGCATCGCGGGCCCAACCGGCGGCTCTAAAGAAAAGCCGGTAGGAACAGTTTATCTGGCGCTGGCAGATGGCAAAAAAACAAATTGTCGCCATTTTGCTTTTCGTTGGGACAGAAGGCGCAACAAGCTTGTTTTTTCCGAGGCGGCGCTGATGTTTATTTATGACTATCTTTTAGGCAGGCTAAGCAATGAATGAGGCTCAAAAAAATATCCGCGCGTTTCTGGCGATAGAGCCGCCAGCCGATATTTTAGAAGCGGTCGGAATTCTGCAGGAAAAATTAAAAAAAGAAATCACCGGCAAGGTAAGCTGGACTAAGCCCCAGGGCAATCATCTCACGCTGAAATTTTTTGGCAATATTGATGAAAACGATAAAAAAAATATTTGCGCTGCCGTGGAAAAACAGGTAGCTTTGACACCTCCATTATCGATTAAAATAGCAGGAACAGGCTGTTTTCCAAACAGCAAAAAAGCGCGTGTACTCTGGCTGGGAGCATCAGGGGATATAGAAAAAATAGCAAAACTGCAGGCGCAACTGGAAGAAGATTTTGAAAAAATCGGATTTGAGCGCGAAAACAGAAATTTCCAGCCTCATCTTACATTGGGACGCGTTAAAAATCCCGGTGACGTGACCGGGGTTGGCGAAGCGATTAATAAATACATACACTACAGTGCCGGTGAATTTATCTGTAAGGAAGTAGTATTGTTTCAAAGTAAACTTACCCCGCAAGGGGCAATTTATTCAAAACTTAAAACTTTTAATTTTATAGGGGAGTGAAAAATGAGCGCGAAGAAAACAAAAAAAGAATCAGATAATAATACTAATGGAGGTCATAGCACTATGGGCATCGACACGGATAGATCAAAAGCGATGGATTTAGCCATCACGCAAATTGAAAGACAGTTTGGCAAAGGGTCTATTATGAAATTGGGCGGCGGCGAGAAGGTCGCGAATATTCCGGCCATATCTACCGGTTCGCTAAGCCTGGATATCGCGCTGGGCACTTTCGGCGTGCCGCGCGGCAGAGTTGTGGAAATATACGGCCCGGAATCCGGAGGTAAAACAACACTGGCGCTGCACATCGTGTCGGAAGCGCAAAAACAAAATGGCTTGGCGGCTTATATCGATGCTGAACATGCCCTGGATGTGACCTACGCCAAAAAAATCGGCGTCAACACGGATGACCTGCTGATTTCTCAGCCGGACACAGGCGAGCAGGCCCTCGAGATTGCCGAAACACTGGTGCGCAGCGGCGCGCTGGATGTTCTGGTGATTGATTCCGTTGCCGCGCTGGTGCCAAAAGCGGAACTGGAAGGCGATATGGGCGACGCGCAGATGGGGCTTCAGGCCAGGCTTATGTCGCAGGCGCTGCGTAAACTTACCGGCAGTATCAGCAAATCAAAAACGACAGTTATTTTTATAAATCAGTTGCGCATGAAAATAGGCGTGTTTTTCGGCAATCCGGAAACGACTACCGGAGGGAACGCGCTTAAATTTTACGCTTCGCAGAGGCTTGATATCAGAAAAATGACATCGCTCAAGTCCGGCCAGGATGTTACCGGCTTCAGAACAAGAGTTAAAGTGGTGAAAAATAAACTGGCTCCTCCTTTCCGGGAAGCTGAATTTGACATTATTTTCGGCGAAGGCATTTCGCGTGAAGGAGATGTTCTGGACCTGGCCGCGGATAATGGAATTCTGGAAAAAAGCGGCGCCTGGTATTCTTACAAGGGCGAGCGCATAGGGCAGGGACGTGATAATGCCCGCGTGTTTCTTAAAGAAAATCCGGATATTATGAAACAGATGGAGAACGAAATAAAAGCAAAACTGGGGATGAAGACTATAGGGCATACTGCTGAACAGGAAGAAGATTAGTGAAGGTGTTCGATCTGGCGGCGGCAAAGCAGAAAGCTTATCGCCTTTTATCTTTGCGGCCGCACAGCGAAAAAGAACTGAAAAAGAAATTGCGGGAAAAAGGTTTCCCGCCTGAGATTGTTGAAGAAGCGCTGGAAAAACTGCGTGATTTGAAGTATCTGGATGATAAATCATTCGCGCCGCGATGGGCGCGCAATCTTGCCGTAAATAAGCTCTGGGGCAATAAAAAGATTATTTTGAGCCTGCGGGAAAAAGGGATTGACGGGGATTTAATCAGCGTGGCCGTCGAGAAGGCGCGGCAGGAAATGCCCGAAGAAGAAGCGATTGAAGCGCTGATTAAAAAAAAGACGGCAAGAAAAAAACTGAATATTCTGGAGCAAAAGGAAAAACAAAAAATATTTCAAAGCCTGCTGGGGCGCGGTTTCCCCGCCGGGCTGATTTTGCGTAAGCTGGGAGAGGCTAAAGAAGGAGAATTTGATGACGAAAACGGGTAACCAGATAAGAGAAAGCTTTTTAAAATATTTCACGGAAAAGAAACACACGCTTGTTGCCAGTTCTTCTTTAGTGCCCAAGGATGACCCAACGCTGCTTTTCACCAACGCGGGGATGGTTCAGTTTAAAAATATTTTTTTAGGTTTGGAAAATCGCGGCTACACCCGTGCCGCATCTTGCCAGAAATGCGCCCGTGCCGGCGGCAAGCACAATGATCTGGAAAATGTCGGTGTGACGGCGCGCCACCATACTTTCTTTGAAATGCTGGNNCCTTTTTCGAGATGCTCGGCAATTTTTCCTTTGGCGATTATTTCAAGGAAGAAGCGATTGCCTGGGCGTGGGAATATCTTACCCAAGTAATGAAGCTGCCCAAGGAAAAGCTTTGGGTTACGGTTTTTAAGGATGATGACGAGGCTTTTGAAATCTGGAATAAAAAAATGAAGGTTCCGGCTGAACGCATTGTCCGTATGGACGAAAAGAGCAACTTTTGGATGATGGGTGATACCGGTCCCTGCGGTCCCTGTTCCGAAATTCTTTACGATCAGGGCAAAGACACAGGCTGCGGCCGTCTTGAGTGCGATGTTCACTGCGACTGCGACCGACATCTGGAAATCTGGAATCTGGTCTTTACGCAATATAACCGTGATGAAGAAGGTAAATTTAATCCTTTGATCAAACCCAGCATCGATACAGGCATGGGGTTGGAGCGCCTGGCCGCGGTTGTTCAGGGCGTGAAAAGTAACTACGATACGGATCTTTTTACCCCGATCATCAATTTTGTGGAAAAAATCTCCGGCAAAAAATACGGCAAGAAAGATGAAAATGACATTTCCATTAGGGTTATCGCCGATCACAGCCGCGCGGTAACTTTTCTTATTGGTGACGGAATTCTTCCTTCCAACGAAGGACGCGGTTATGTTTTGCGTCGCATTTTACGCCGGGCGGCGCGTCATGGCAAAATGCTGGGGATCAACAAGCCTTTTTTGCATCAGTGCTCTCAGGTGATAATTGAAATGATGAAAGAAGCTTATCCGGATTTAGTGGAAAAATCCTCTTATATTACCAAAGTTATTCTCAACGAAGAACAGCGTTTTATGGAAACGCTGGACGCCGGCCTGCGCATTTTACAGGAAGAAACAGCCGCGCTGAAAAAAGCGGGTAAATCAGTTTTGCCTGGTGCGGTGGTTTTTAAATTATATGATACCTATGGTTTCCCCGCGGATTTGACGGCGGATATTATCAAAAAAGATAAAATGACTCTGGATAACGAGGGATTTGAAGCGGAAATGGAGCGCCAGCGTGAACGCGCGCGCGACGCCTGGAAAGGCAGTGGGGAAGAAGCTATAGCGGAATGTTATTTAAAAGCTACCAGTTCAGGTGTTATTACCCAATTTTGCGGTTATGACGGAGTAACCAGCGCTCAATCAAAGATCACGGCGATATTTATTGAAGGTCAAACGTCAGACGCAATCACTGAAGGCCAAAACGCTGATGTAGTTTTGGAAGAAACTCCTTTTTACGGCGAATCCGGCGGTCAGGTGGGAGACACGGGATTTTTGGAGGGAAAGGATTTTTACTTTGAAGTTCAGGACACAAAAAAGCCGCTGGATAAGTTAATTGTGCACAAAGGTGTTGTTAAAAAAGGAAAAATTAAAATCGGTGACCAGGCGCGGCTTATTGTTGATGAAGAAAACAGAAAAGCAATCGCGGCCAATCATTCCGGCACGCATATTTTACAGGCGGCGCTCAAAGCTGTTCTGGGCGACCATATAAAGCAATCCGGTTCACTTGTTAACGCGCACAGGCTGCGTTTTGATTTCAGTCATTTTTCCAAAATCACCGACGAGGAACTTAGGCGCATGGAAGAAATTGTCAATGCTGCAATACGTAAGAATTATCCGGTGGATGTGCAGGTATGTTCACTGCAGGACGCCTTGAAAACGGGCGCGACGGCAGTTTTTGACGAAAAATACGGAGATACGGTGCGCGTGGTCAAGATGGGTGAAGAGAGCATGGAACTGTGCGGCGGCACGCATGTTGCGCGCACCGGTGACATCGGGCTTTTAAAAATAGTTCATGAATCGGCAATTGCCGCCGGTGTCCGCAGAATAGAAGCGGTTACCGGAAAAGAAGCGCTGGCGTATGTCCGGAAATTGGAAGAAGGATTAAGTGGAGCCGCGGGTTTGTTTAAGACCGGTCTCTTTGAAGTTTATGATCGCGCGGAAAAGTTGCTCAAGCACACAAAAGAACTGGAAAAAGAAATTGAAACTCTAAAAGGGAAGCTTGCCGCGAAAGATTCCGGAGATCTGATAAACCAGGCGCGCCGTGTGGGAGATATAAACGTGCTTGCTGCTGAGGTCAGCATTACTGATGTTAAAACTTTGCGAGATTTCGGAGACAAGCTGCGCGATAAAATAGGATCGGGAATTATTCTGCTAGGCGGAAAAGCTGATGACAAGGCAATGCTCTTGTGTATGGTGACCAAAGATCTGACCAAAAAATATCACGCCGGCAACATTATCAAGGGAATAGCGCCGTTGGTCGGCGGCAGCGGGGGAGGACGGCCGGACATGGCACAAGCCGGAGGTTCACAGCCGGAGAATATTTCCAAAGCAATAGCCCACCTGGATAAATTGCTCAGTTAGGATCAGCGAAATCAGCTAAAATCAGTTAGGCAGATCGCTTTCGTTTCCTTAACAGAAGCATTTATTGCGCCCCATGGCTTTGGCCCGATATGTGGCGTTATCAGCTTTGTTTATCAGCGTATCCGTATTTGTTCCATAATAAGGAAAAATATTTAGCCTGATAGTAATTATATTTGAGCGGGAATAAATATAGGAAAAATGTTCTTGTCAAGGATAAAAGTATAGAAGGCGTGAATGATAAATTGTTGTATGGGAAAACAGGTGGTTTACGTAAACAGGAAAGAGCGGTCGTTGAGCAATTCGATTGTCGGCAAATTATTATCTATGCGAATAATGGTTTTAGAGGCGGTATCAACGCAGGTACTGCGAAATTGGGAAAGACTTATATCGCGTAAGCGGCACAAAATCGCGGCGATGGTAAAATTATGCGACACAACCAGCGCGTTTTTGCCTTGCGAAATAATATGTTCCACAATCCGCCAGGCGCGGTCTTGCAATTCTGTCAAAGATTCGCCTTTGGGCATCTTAACGCCGGCGGGATCAGCAATCCATTTTTTTAAAAAATCTTTTTTATCATTCATGAGCTCTTTGAAAGAAAGACCTTCAAAAATGCCCTGGTCCATCTCCATTAATTCTTTATAGGTATGGATGTGCAGCGAATGAAATTCGTTGATTATTTGCGCGGTCTGAAGCGCTCTTTTTAAAGGGCTGGAATAGATTGCCTCAATGTGATGGTTTTTCAGAGATGAAGCCAGAAGCCCGGCCTGATTCGTCCCAATATCGCTTAATTCGATATCGCTTATGCCCTGCACGCGGCCCTCTTTATTCCAAAGAGTTTCACCGTGGCGAATAAGGATCAGTTTCATGATTCAGACCTGGCGCTTTTTGCTAGTTATTATAAAGCCAGGGTGGCGTTTGTGTCAAAACTTTTTAATGATGAGCGTGTCAACAACCAATATTGAAGGCTGAATTAAGCTTGACAGGCAGGGGGGGCAGTTTTTATACTCTCAATTAGAAACTAAACAATTTCAAAGTAAATCAAGACGTTAACTATTAACGCGGAATTTACGGATTTTGATTGAGAGTTAGCTTTTTATTATAAAAATATTTTTATGAAATATTTACCCTCCATATTTACCACTGTTTTTTCCAGCAAAATGGGCAGGCAAAACATACGCCTTCTTCTGAAATATGTTTTTGCTCTTGCCTTGCTGATAAGCTTTTACAGCGTGATTTTTCATTATTTGATGGCGGCTGAGGGACAAAAGCATTCATGGATCACCGGTTTTTATTGGGTCCTTGTTGTTATGTCCACTTTGGGTTTCGGTGATATCACTTTCACTTCCGATATCGGCCGGATGTTTTCTATTATCGTGCTGGCATCAGGTGTTATCTTCCTGCTGGTTTTACTGCCGTTTATTTTTATCAAATTCTTCTTCGCGCCCTGGATGGAAGCCCAGGCAAGAAACCGCGCTCCCCGTGAACTGCCACCGGATATGACGGGACATGTCATCATTACAAACTATGACTCGGTGACGATAAGTCTCATCGAAAAAATGACAAGCTATAAACATAAGTACGTGGTGATTGTGGAAAATCTTCAGCACACGCTGGAATTATACGATTTAGGTGTTTACGTGGCGCAGGGCAGTATAGACGATCCTGAAACATATCGCCGTCTTCGGGTTAACAACGCTTCTTTGGTTGTGGCGACAAACTCTGACCAGGTCAACACAAATATCGCTTTTACAGTGCGTGAAATGTCTGAACGCGTTCCAATTTTTGTTACGGCTGATTCTCCCCACTCCGTCGATATTTTAACTATGGCCGGAAGTTCTCATGTGCTTTTGCTTTACGATATGCTGGGGAAGTCACTGGCCAACCTTACCATCGCGGGAGATTGCAGATCAAATATCATTGGCCGTTATGAGGGGCTGATTATCGCTCAGTCTCCGGTTATCGGCACACCCCTTGAAGGAAAAACAATTATGGATAGCGATCTGCGTAAGACATACGGACTTTCCGTGGTGGGAATTTGGGAAAGAGGCAAATTTACTATTCCTCGCCCGGATACAATTATCGACCGTACCAGTATTCTTGTTTTTGCCGGATCAGCCGAATCCCTGGCGGCTTACGATGAAGTGTATTCATTCTATCATATATGCAAGATAGCCGGCGATCCGGTGATTATTATCGGCGGTGGCCGCGTGGGGCTTGCCGCCGCCGCCCGTTTTCGCGAAAGAGAAATTCCTTACCTGATAATCGAGAAAAGTCAGAAAAAATCACGTCCAAATGATAATTATGTGTTTGGCGACGCCGCGGATATAAACACCCTGGAAAAAGCCTGGTTTGAAAAAGCGCCCGCCGCGTTGATTACGCCTCACAATGACGACACAAATATTTATCTCACAAAATATTTAAGAAGCTTGAGGCCCGATATGCAGATACTCAGCCGCGCCAGTCAGGACAGAAACGTTTCCACGCTGCACCGCGCCGGGGCTGATTTTGTCATATCAAACGCTTCTTTGGGGGCTAACAGTGCTTTTAATTACCTCAGGAATGAGGATACATTATTGTTAACCGAAGGCCTGAATATCTTTCATATTAAAACTCCTGAATATTTGAGCGACAAAACACTATCTAACTCGGGAATTCGCGAAGAAACGGGATGCACGGTTATTGCCATTTTGCGTGACGGTAGAATGACCATCAACCCGGAAGCGAGGACGGTTATAAAAAAAGATGACGAATTGCTTTTGATTGGAACGTTTGACGCGGAAAAATCTTTTCTACGCGGAAGTAAATCATAATATTTTCCGCGGCGCCTTATCGTTATGAGCGATGCAAATCACTTTTTAAGTACGCGCTAGTCTATCAAATTTTCTATAGCTAATTTATTATCTAAAATATTATTCGCTTCATTTATTTTTTCCCGCGCGGAATAAACAGCGACAGCGTCTGTTTTTGTCGCCCAACTAAAATATTTTTCCATACATTCTTTAATGTTTTGCGGTTTAGCGGATAAAACGGCATATCGGAAATTTTGTCTCATCTCGTCACTAACACCGGCAAAGTGGCGCATCATGGAAGTATAACCGCGTCCCGCGGGATCCATGGGTTTATCCATCGCGCCTATTGTGCTGATAACTGCCTTTTCTAATTCTTCCTTATTAAAAAGGTGCTGTGAATAGTATTGTTGTGCCTCATCAAAGATATTGAGTGTTTCCACAATACGCGGATCGCGATACGAAAGAAACGCGAATAATCCCAACGTAGAATCAAAAGAAGACATGCCGCCGTAAGCTCCGCCCTGAACGCGGATGTTTTTATAAAGATATGTGTTCGATAGGTCGCGGGAAACCAGAGCAAGAAGCGGCGTGGATGGATCTGTATAAGGAGGTGTTTTTACAACACGCGCGACATAGGACACCTGCGAGGGAATAGCGATTCCGGCGCGCACGGGATTCAGGATAGGATTTATTTGTTGCGCCTTAACAGATTTATTGGGAATATTATTTAGAACGCTTAAAATATTATCCCTGCATAAATTAATTCCGGTTTCATCGGCAGTTAAATTGATAAAAAGATTATCTTTTGTGAAAATTAACTTTTTCAAGTTGGTGAGTATGTCGCTTATCTCTTTATAAGACTTGTTAAAGTTCTGAGCTGTTTTTTGGACAAATTTAAACTGCGTTCGTCCATGCCATTGTTCGTCACGCCAACCCGGCAGAGTCAAGGCGGCCCCAGCCGCTCTTTTGGCAAAAATATGCGCGGAAGGAATAATTGCCGATTGCAGAGAATTTTTCCTTTCCGCTATTAAATCCTGCATTCTGGATTTGTGCTCCAGATCACCCTTGGTCAAAATATCATTAACAACATCGGCTGCTTTTGGAATGTTTTGATACAAAGATTTAAAAGAAAAAATCATTTTTTGCCAATGGGATTTGCCATCCGCGGAAAAACCGGCGGCTAAATCATAGGTTAGTCCACCGATATTTAGAGAAATCAGTTTGGCCATTTCCTCATAGCTTAATTCTGCCGCGCCCATGCCGAGCATTATTTTTCCCAAAAGCGGCAGGTATAATTGATATTCTTCCGGTATGTTCGATAAGTCAAAAGCTAAATCGATGTAAGCGATACCGTTTGTAAAAATATCATGTTCCAAAATATCTACTTCGGATATCTTGGCACTTTTGGCGGGAATAATTTCCACTGATTTAGGGATATCATCAATCTGTAATTTGGGCAGAGAGCGGGCGGCGTCAGGTGAATCTTCATCCTTTTGGTATTTTTTTAATTGCGCGGCCTGATCGTCAATTTCCTGCAACTGCTGCGGTGAATATTCATTTTTAATTTTAGCCATCTTTTCTTTAAAATCTTTCTCAGTTCGCTCGTTGAAATCAGGATCCGGCTCCATTACGGACATCAGGCGATGGCTGTTGTCGATAAACCATTCCTTGGTAATTTTTTCGAAGATGCGCGGATCTTGTGAAAGAAGACTGCGGATTTTTTTAATCCATTGAGGAAAGTTAAGGCTGATTAACGGATCGCCCTCGTAAAGCCAGGTTTGAAAAACACTGCCCATCAGAGATATTCCGTAAGGATATGATCCCCGGACAATTTCTCTGCCGTGAAATTCTATCTGATGCAGAATGCCCTCGATTAGATCTTTTTCATAACTTTCCGCGACTATTTTGGCGAGTGTGTCTAAAATCAGCCTCTCGATTTTTTTCGCGTCATTGCTTTGGACGTTTCTTAATCCCACGCAAAACATTATTTGCTTGAGGTCTGATTCCATGCCGCTGACCGGCGTCAGATCTTCACCAATGCCCGAATCAATAAGCGCCTTGCGTAAGGGGCTGGCGGCGCTGCTTAAAAGCAGGGAGGAAACTATTTCCAGCAGAAGGGCTGTTTCGTAGTCTTTGTTTTCCGCCAGCATCCACGCCATGTTGACCATTGTTTTCTTTTCGAGTGACTCATCTTTCCCCACAGGATAGGCGTGTTTAACATAACGTGGTTGGGAAAAACGCCGCTGATTGGCGATTTTGGAATTAACGGCGGTTTTGTCAAATCCCGCCAGCATCTCCGAAATAAATGATAGATGTTCGGATATGGGAATATCTCCGTAGAAAAAGAACCGCGCGTTGGATGGCGAATAGTAACGCTGGTGAAAATTCTTGAATTGTTCGTAGGTTAACGTGGGGATAATTTCCGGATCGCCGCCGGAATCGAAAGAGTAAATGCTATCCGGATAAATGTTCTCCTGGATGGTCTTATACATCAGCGCGTCCGGCGAAGAATATGCCCCTTTCATCTCGTTGTAAACTATGCCGGATATAGTAAGATCGCTGGAGAAATCGCCCGGAGAGGAAAATTCCAGATGGTGGCCTTCCTGCAGAAAAGTTTCTTTCAGCATGCGGGGATTAAAAACAAGATCGGTATAAACGCGCGCCAGATTATAAAAATCTGTTTTTATCTGGCTGGCCACCGGATAAATGGTTTTATCAGGGTATGTGAACGCGTTAATGAATGTCTGCATGGACGAGCTGAACAGTTCCTTAAAAACATCTTTCAGCGGATATTTTTTTGAGCCGGCCAGAACAGAATGTTCCAGAATATGCGGCAGGCCGGTAGAATCTGCAGGCGGAGTGCGAAAACATATCGCGTACAGATTTTCACGGTCGAAGGAATGCAGGTGCAAAATCCGCGCGCCGGTTTTTTCATGTTCTATTTCATAGGCGGTAATTCTCAGCGCGGGGATGGTCTCAACGCGCAATACTTTAAATCCGGAAAACTTGTCACCGGAGTTCAGAGTCGGTTCGGGGTGATTTAATGTTGCGGACATACGCAATTCCTTTTCCTGTTAAATTGGTTTATGAATAATAAAATTATGGAAAATATAAAGTTGAATATGGCGGAAAAATTATTTCATAATCTTTGGGCGCAGATTCATTATTTGCGTTCTGGTGAATACCGCGTCGATATCTTTTATATATCGCAGAATATTTTCCCTGCCGCCTTCTTCGCGGTCGATTAGCGCGACAACTTTAGCCACGATCAGCCCCGCTTTCTCGGCCTGCTCAATTGCGGTGATTGTAGAAGCGCCGGTTGTAATGACATCGTCAATAATAATAACTTTTTCGCCCGCTGAAACGTTTCCTTCAACCGCGCTTTTCGTGCCGTGTTCTTTCACGTCTTTCCGGACGATGAAAGACTTTATCGGTTTTCCTTTTTGGAATGATATCACGGAAACAGCGTTGGCAATCGGATCGGCGCCCAGCGTGAGGCCTCCCGCCGCGGTAACATCATCATTTTTCAGAAGATCGAATATGATTTCCCCGATAAGATTCATGCCTTCCGGGTCAAGCGTTGTCGGCTTACAATTAAAATAATAATTGCTTTTCTTGCCGGAAGCGAGAGTGAAAGGAGGGTCTTCGCTGTATTTAAAAGACCTTTCAATGATGATTTTAGCCAGCCGTTCTTTCTTTTTCTCTATGCTCATTATTTTTTCCTTAAGCTTTGCTTTTTAAATTATGAAGAAGACTTATCTGTTTTTAACACGAATTTTATGGGAACTTCCACCCACATGGTAAAAGGACGGCCGGATTTTTTTGCCGGTTCAAACCGCCATGCTTTTACGGCATTAAGAGCGGATTGGTCCAGGATGGAATAACCGGATGATTTTCTGATTTTTGCATTTTCCACGCGGCCGGTAGTCAAAATTTCGGCGGAGACCAAAACAATTCCTTCGTAACCGCGCACGCGCGCGATTTCCGGATAAACCGGCGGCATGTTTTCCCGATATAATGGATAAGCAGTAAAAGAGCCTTCGGAAAATGCTCCGCCGGAGGCATGGATAGCGCTTTGAATATCAGCGCTGTCGGAAGAAGAGCTTACCGTGTTTATTGAGGCATAAATCGCGGGAATCGCCTGATGAGCTGGCTCGCTTTCTTTTGCGTGTCTGGTTTTGTGATCATCGGAAGGAAGCGAAATCGATTTATCGGCCGCCGAAATCTGGCCCCCGTCGCCTTTTTTATCCAGCGATACCCAAACAAAATTTAATCCGCCTAATCGGGCTGGCGTAATTTCATTTTGCGTGGGGCCGAAAAACAGGAAAAAAACGAAAACGGCATGCACAATAACGGAAAAGCATACAGCCGGCAGTATTCTTAAAATTTCGTTTTTGAATTTTATTGGTCGCATAGAATAAAAAATATTATTTGTTGATTAATTTATCGGCTATCTTTACCGCTTGAATTCCGTCCTGGGCATAGTGGGCTCCAATAGATTGCGCGTAAGCTTCGGTAACCACCGCTCCGCCGATAAGAAAATCAGTTTTAATGCCCTTGGCACGGGCGATATTAATCACTTCTTTCATGTTGACCATAGTCGTGGTCATCAGCGCCGAAAGGCCGATAATATCGGGCTTTTCCGTTTCGGCGGTATTAATGATTTTTTCCGGGGAAACATCTTTTCCCAGGTCGATAACGCAGTATCCGTAATTTTTNNGCCAGGATAATTTTACCCTTATTGGTTAAGGCCGTTTTTTCCAGAAGTGGTTCCAGGTGATCCATGCCTTTTTTCATGGTTTGCGCCGCCGCCATAAGCTGCGGGAGAAAATAAATCTTTTTTTCGTATAAATCTCCGACACTGACAATTGCCGGTATCATTATTTTATTAACCAGTTCAAAGGCGGCAGTGCCGGAAGATAAAGCTTCTTTGAGCAGAGGCGTTATCTTTTCACTGTCTCCTTCTTTAATGGCGGCGGCAATTTTCTCCATTGAAGACATTGTTTTGCCGGCTTGCGGGGATACCGCGGGCGCCGCCTGTTCGGAAAAATGGTTAATAAAATATTTGGCGGCATTGTTTTTTGCCGTAAGGACATCCCCCGCTTTTTTTATATTGGTAAATTCAGATCCCGCAGGGTTGGCGATAGCCATGGTTAAACCGCAATATTGCGCCATCGCCAGAAAAGCGGCATTGAGCCAGGGGCGGCCTGGCATGCCGAAAGAAACGTTGGATAAACCTAATATTGTTTTGCTTTTAAATATCTGATTACACCAGCGCACGGTATCGAGTGTTTCCCGGGCGGCCTGAGCGTCGGATGCTACGGCCATAACCAGGCCATCAACCACAAAATCATCTTTGGTGATGCCCATCTTTTTAGCCCGAACATAAATTTTATTGATTAGAGCCTGTCGTTTTTTTGCCGTATTCGGAATATTGCCGTCGGTCAATGGCAGAAGAATAAACATAGCGCCGTATTTCGCGGCGAGCGGCAAAAGTCTGGCCAGTTTTGCTTTCTCGCCGGAAATGGAATTAATCAGCATCCGGCCGGGATACAGGCGCAGGGCGGCTTCAATAGTTTCGATGCGCGAAGAATCAATGACCAGCGGCAGCGGGCTTACGCCCGACAAAAGGCCGACAATTTTCTTTATGGTTTTTACTTCATCAATACCGGGCTGGCCGACATTGACATCGAGCAGGGAGGCGCCCTGGCTTTGCTGATCGAGCGCCATCTGACGGATAAGCGATGTCTTTCCTTCCAGCAATTCCTGTTGCAGGGCTTTCTTTCCAGTCGGATTAATCCGCTCGCCGACGACAACCAGCGGCTTGTTGTTTTCTAAAAGTAAAAATCCGCGCGCTGAGCTTAAGGCGGCCAGGGATTTTACGCGCGGCGGTTTCGGCTTTATCTTTGCTGTTGATCTGGCCAGCGTTTTTATGTGCTCGGGCGTAGTGCCACAGCAGCCGCCCAACAGATTGGCTCCCGCTGCGGCAAGTTTGCGGCTGGCCGCGGCGAATTCATTTGCCCGCATATCAAAGACGGTTTTCATGCCTTCCAGGCGAGGTATTCCCGCGTTTGGTTTAGCCAGAAGCGGAACCTTGGCGTATGGTTTCATTGACGAAATGAGCTCCGCCATTTTTTCCGGTCCGGTAGAACAATTGCAGCCCACCGCGTCCGCGCCGAGGCTCTGCAGCGTGATCAGGGCGCTTACCGCGTCTGTGCCGCCCAGTGTGCGTCCATCTTCTTCGTAGGTCATGGAGACAATCGTGAAAATGTTTTTTAATTCTTTCACGGCGATGAGCGCTGCTCTCGCCTCCTGAATATCAATCATTGTTTCGATAACGATTAAATCACAGCCTCCGGCAATCAGTCCGCGCGCCTGTTCTTTGAAGGTGTCAACTGCTTCTTCAAAAGGAAGATCTCCAAAAGGTTCCACAAATAAACCGGTAGGTCCGATATCTCCGGCAATCAATATTTTATTACCGCAGGCTTTGCGGGTCAGCCGCGCCAGTTTTTTATTGATTGTCTCGACGTCATCTTGCGCCTGGTATTGTTTGAGCTTAAAACGATTCGCGCCGAAAGTGCAGGTATAAACAATTTGCGCGTCCGCCTGGGCGTAAGATAAATGTATGCTTTCCAGGATTTTCGGATTTTCCAGGCACCACGTCTCCGGACAGGCACCGGCAGGCATTCCTTTATTCTGCAATTCCGTACCGGTTGCTCCGTCTAAAATAACGATTTTTTTCTTAAGAATGTTTGTTATTTTTTCTTTGGTCATGGGCATTTATCCCCAGCAAATTAAGTGTTTGCACATTCCTATATCATCTTTGTATCAAGAAGTGGAATTATTTTTGATTCAGTGAAAATGAATGCTTGTATCAACTGCAAATGCCGCTTAGAGCGGTGACGGATTTTTCCGGCAGCAGAATACATTCGCTAGTTATCTGTACGCCGATTTTTTCCAGCGCGAGAAGTCGATGAATGATTTTCTGGTTGGATAAATCAAAATCGGCGTAGCCCGCGGAAAAGCGCCGGGGTAAAAGAGTTTTTCTTTCGCGGCGGATTAACTGATTTATGTATTCCATAATCCAGTCGAGCGCGGCGTCCGCCATCTCACTTGCCGTGGCGTCGTAAATCACAGCGGCCTGCAGATCGCCGAGCGCGCTTTTTTCTTTGATTGCTTTCATAATTTCGTCGCCCGCGGTGGCGCCCATAAGCATCGCTTCTTTGCAGTTACGAAGAAAAACAGATAGCTTTTTACTTTGGAAAGTTACGTCGCCGGCAAGTAATATTTTTCCGCTGCTGTTGTCGTTGATGGAAAGACGCAAAAAAGAGCCGCGCAGGGATATAAGCGACGCGGCTTGGGCAATGATGTGATCAGTTTCTTTTTGTGTTTTTGATGATATTTGGGATGTTGCTTTTCTAAAGCCTAGTCTCTGGTAGATTTTCGCCAGGGGAGGAGATACCACTATATTTTTCAGCAAAGTGGCGTTTTCCATAGTTTTTATCCTTTAAAAAAATCAGCCGTGAGTTTACGATTGTGCTTATCAGCATACATTGTTAATTAAATAAATTCCGCAGATTTTTTACAACGCTCTCGCCCAATTCTTCAGTGCCGACAAGTTTATCACCTGACTGATAAATGTCTTTAGTGCGCAATCCGTCTTTGAGTGTCTGCTCCACCGCCTTTTCGACAAGGCCTGCTTCGTCAGGCAGATTCATTGAATAACGCAGCATCATCGCCACGGACAAAATGGTGCCGATGGGGTTGGCAATATTTTGTCCGGCGATATCGGGCGCGGAGCCGTGTATCGGTTCATACATGGAGTGATCAGCGCCAAGGCTTGCCGAAGGTAGCATGCCGATAGAACCGGTAAGCATAGCCGCTTCATCACTTAAGATATCACCGAATAAATTTGTGGTCAGAATGACATCAAACTGCGCCGGATTGCGGATAAGCTGCATGGCGCAGTTATCCACATACATGTGGCTTAAGTTTACATCCGGATAATTTTTCCCAACTTCCGTGACGACATCGCGCCATAATTCGGTGGATTCCAGAACATTTGCTTTATCCACGGAAACAAGATTGTTTTTGCGGTTTCTGGCTATTTCAAAAGCATGATGGGCAATGCGGCGGATTTCTTCATCTGTGTAGATCATGGTGTTGATGCCGATGCTCTGCCCATTAGTTTTCTTGCTTACACCGCGCGGCTGGCCGAAGTAAACATCGCCGGTAAGTTCGCGGACAATCATAATATTTACGCCGCGCAGGATTTCTGCCTTCAAAGTGGATGTGTGCAGCAATTCCTCAAAAGCGGCAACCGGGCGCAAGTTGGCAAAAAGTCCGAGCTTTTTGCGCAAGTCCAAAAGCGCTCTTTCCGGACGCACCGCGTAATCAAGGTTTTCCCACTTCGGTCCGCCCACCGCGCCCAAAAGAACCGCGTCGCTTTTCAAAGCAAGATCTAAACTTTCCGGGGGCAGGGGAGTGCCGTGGATATCGTAAGCGGCGCCGCCGACATTTCCTTCTTTCAGACGCAGATCAATATTGATCTTTCCGTTCAGAAAAGTCAGCACTTTTAATGCTTGTTTGGTAATCTCTTTCCCGATGCCGTCACCGGGAAAAACGGCTATAGAAAAATCTTTTTTGGCCATAATTATTTCACTTCTTCGCGATATGCTTGAGCAGGCCGCCGTCCGCGATTAACTGTTCCATAAAGGGCGGAATGGGATTTATGGAAAAAGTTTTTTGCTTGCCACTGATAGAAATTATTCCTTTGACGCTGTCGATATTTATTTCTTCGCCTTCGGCAACATTGTCAAAAAGCTCGCGGGATTCAAAAATCGGCAATCCCATATTAAATGAATTGCGGTAAAAAATACGGGCAAAGCTTTTGGCTACCACGCAGGAGATGCCCGCCGCCTTAATGGCGATTGGGGCGTGTTCGCGCGATGAACCGCAGCCGAAATTTTCGCCACCGATAATAATATCTCCCGGCTTCATTATTTTCATAAAATCGGGATCCGCGTCTTCCATGCAGTGCAAAGCCAGTTCTTTCGGATCGGAAGTATTGAGATAACGGGCGGGAATAATCGCGTCCGTATCGATGTTGTCGCCAAATTTCCAAACTTTTCCACTGAAATGCATTTTTATATATCCTTTTTTTTAATTTAAAGTTCTTCGGGTGAAGCAATTCTTCCCAGCACTGCGGAAGCCGCCGCAACAGCGGGGCTGACCAGATAAACTTCGCTTTTCGGATGCCCCATGCGTCCCACAAAATTACGGTTGGTCGTTGCCACCGCTCTTTCCCCCGAGGCCAGAATTCCCAGATGTCCACCGAGGCACGCGCCGCACGATGGCGGAGAAATAACCGCGTCTGCTTTCATGAAAATTTCCAGCAAACCTTCCTGCATTGCCTGTTTGTAGATAAGCGGTGTTGCCGGAGCGATAATCAGTCGCACGTGCGGGGCGGCTTTGCGTTTTTTGAGAATTTTCGCCGCCACGCGCAAATCTTCGATGCGGCCGTTGGTGCAGGAGCCGATAAGCGACTGATCGATTTTTACTTTGCCCGCCTTGCTCACGCCTTTAACGTTGGAGGGCAGATGCGGAAACGCCACCTGCGGCTCAAGCTTTCCCGCGTCAATTTCAATTATCTGAGAATAGACAGCGTCGGCGTCGGATGCGTAAAACTTATAAGGACGCTTGGCGCGGCTTTTAATGTATTCTTTTGTGATGGCGTCAGGCGCGAAAATTCCGTTTTTGGCGCCGGCCTCTATCGCCATGTTCGCCATGGAAAATCTGTCGGCCATCGGAAGTTTGTTTATTGTTTCTCCGGTGAATTCCATAGACTGATAGAGAGCTCCGTCCACGCCGATACGCCCGATAATATTGAGAATCAGGTCTTTTCCCGAAACCCACTTTTTTATTTTACCGTAAATAATGAATTTGATGGATTGCGGCACCTTGAACCAAAGAACGCCTTCGAGCATGGCCGCGGCCAGATCCGTGCTCCCCACGCCGGTGGCAAACGCGCCCAGCGCGCCGTAGGTACACGTGTGGCTGTCCGCGCCGATGACGAGATCGCCCGGAAGAACGATTCCCTTTTCCGGAAGAAGCGCGTGTTCCACGCCGACCTGTCCGCCTTCATAAAAATGAACAATTTTATGTTCCATGGCGAATTCGCGCACGGTCTTGCACTGCTCGGCGGAATTAATGTCTTTATTCGGCGTGAAATGATCAAGCACCAGCGCCACTTTATTTTTATTGAAGACTTTTTTTCCGCCCGCGGCGCGGAATTCTCTGATGGCGATAGGAGCAGTGATATCATTACCCAGGGCGATATCCACACGGGCGTTAATCAGTTGCCCGGGATGAATCTCCTTTAGTTTTGTATGCGCCATTAAAATTTTTTCCGTAATCGTATTTCCCACAAATATTCTCCTGTGTTTAATAAAATGAAGCTGTCCTTATCTCATTTTTTGTTTTTATTCAACAATCTTAACCTTTTTGACATTGTCTTTCAAAAATTCCAGACGATTCAGCGCGTTTATATAAGCCTTGGCGGAAGCGACAATTACATCCGGATCCGCCCCGCGTCCCACCACCGCGTGGCCGTTGTATTTGAGCTGCACGCTTACTTCGCCCTGCGCGTCCGAACCACCGGTAATGGCGTTTACCGCGTAGCGCATAAGCTGATAATTGGTTTTGGTGATTTTGCGGATGGCCGCGAAAGTGGCGTCCACCGGGCCGTTGCCGAAACCAGCTTCGCGCACTACTGTATCACCGATTTTCATCTCCATTGTTGCTGTTGGAACAGCGACATTGCCGCTTACCACGTTGAGATAAACCAGATTATATTTGTCCTCGCCGCGGTAAATTTCTTCGGAGACAATCGCTTCCAGGTCTTCATCGAAGATATCTTTTTTGACGTCCGCCAAATCCTTTACCCTTGCTGCTATCTTGGTTATCTGCTCATCGTTGAGGATATAGCCCATCTTTTTTAAATGCTGAGAAATAGCGGCACGGCCAGAATGTTTGCCCAGCACGATGTGCGTGTCGGATATCCCCACGGATTGCGGCGTCATAATTTCATACGTAATTTTTTCCTTAATCAGCCCGTCCTGATGAATACCGGATTCGTGCGCGAAAGCGTTCGCGCCCACAATGGCTTTGTTAGGCTGCACCGGAATGCCGGTAATCTGCGTGAGCAGGCGCGACGTTTTATAAATCTGGTCGGTATTGATTTTGGTGTAAAGCCCGTACATATCCTTGCGCGTGGCCAGTGCCATGACGATTTCTTCCATTGCCGTGTTACCGGCGCGCTCACCGATGCCGTTGATGGTGCATTCAACCTGTCTCGCGCCGTTTCTTATAGCCGCCAGGGAATTAGCTACCGCCAGACCCAAATCATTGTGGCAGTGAACGGCAATAATCGTATCGCCCATATTTTTTACATTGGCAAAAAGATAAGCAATCATTTCACCAAATTCTTCCGGAATAGTATAGCCCACTGTGTCGGGAATGTTTACCGTGCAGGCGCCGGCGTCAATTACGGCCGATACCATTTCGACAAGATAATCTTTATCCGAGCGTGTGGCATCCATCGGCGAAAATTCCACGTTTTCTGTATATGAACGGACAAGCTTTACCGCTTCCACCGCTTCCTTGAGCACCTGCGCGCGGCTTTTTTTGAGCTGGTATTTTAGATGAATATCAGAAGACGAAATAAAAGTATGAATGCGCGGGTGAGCCGCGCCTTTTATCGCCTGCCAGGCGCGATCGATATCCAGTTTGTTGGCGCGCGCCAGCCCTGCGACCTGTGATTTTTTTATTTCCTTGGCGATTTGTTTGACGGCGTCAAAATCTCCTTCGGAAGCGATGGGAAATCCCGCTTCAATGATGTCCACGCCCAGTTTTTCCAGCTGACGAGCCATCATCAGCTTCTCTTCCGTATTCATGCTGTAGCCGGGTGATTGCTCACCGTCTCTCAATGTCGTGTCAAAAATATAAACGCGATTTTTGTCTTTCTTCATAATATCTTCCCCCTCATAAAAACTTATTAGATATTTCAAAAATTATTTTAGCTACCACGCATACGCGGGGTTGTTCGGCTTACTAATTCTGTGGTGCTTTGTTCGCGTAATCTGCGTCTCACAAAAAAAGGCCGTGGGTTTTTCCGCCCACGGCCTTTTAGGTTATCATTTATGCTTATAGTCCTATTGATGACCTAAAAACGATGAGCGGCAGGCCCTAAGTAACAGGCGCAACAGAGCGAGACCCAAAAGCAGGGGCAGAATGTTTAGTGCTAAATTCTGATTTCTCGCTATGTCCGACATCGTTTTTATATAGCCTTCATTTAAAAAGTGAAAGCATCCTAATGCAAAAATTTAATATTGTCAAAATATTTTTTTGAATGGGTAAAAATCACCACGCCGCTATTTTTTCTCGACGTATCGTCATTCCGCGTGTGCCCTTCAGGGTAGTGAAAACCGGAATCCAGAAAATAGGGGAAATTCTATCAAAAACGCGATGAAACCATAGTGTTTATTGCCGAAAATCAAACACAATACGCTTATCTACTTATCCGATATTACATAATTTTTAACTTGAATAAGAAAATTCAATGAGCTATATTTTTTGGTAATAAATCGAAAAAACTAAGTTCGTATATTAATTGTTAGGAGAGGAAACAAGTGAATGGAAACAATTGTTACAATCATAGGTACAATAGTTACCATCGTAAGTTTCGGTTACGCTGTTTACGTTAACAGGAGACATTCCAAGTTAATAAACTATAATCGAGAACAAGCATGGGAAATCTATAGACAATCCTCAAATGTTCTTGCCGCTTACCAAAAACTCGAAAGAATGAACATCGAAAACAAAGAAGCTACTGCCCTTGTCGCTAAAGCTGAAGCACATGCTATGGAGCTTACGCTAAATTCAATAAGAATGATAAAAAGATTTGAGAAGAAATACACCGCTCAAACCATTCAAAAATGGGCACAGGAAGGTCGATTGGATAGCCATGAATCACACATTCAAGCTTTTAAAAAATATATAGAAGATAAATGAACAAATCATATAACGAGCGTTTGCACCTGATTGCCAAAAGACGCAGCCCATAATTGAAGTAATGGAAAAAGGCTTTAGCAAATTCATGCATCAGCTCAAATTTTACACCTATCTATAAGATTTTTTAAAAATTTACTTGACAAAACAAGTCATAAAAACTAGGTTTGGCAATTCGCTTAAGGGTGGAGTTTTGTGTTTTTTTGCCTGGTAGCGTAAGGGTTTGATATTAATAAAGAAATAGGTGAAAAAAGCTGCTGGCGTAGCTCAATCGGTAGAG
>DHGA01000106.1:9242-12589 GCA_002402545.1 Syntrophaceae bacterium UBA4810 | reverse complement strand
ATTATAGACATACATGAATTTGTTGTTCCTAAATCAATTCCAATAATCTTTCCCATTTTTTTCCTCCTTATTCTCCATTGTCTGCTTTTTATTCACACACATTATTTTCTTCATTTATCTTTTTACATATACAAACTTTTGATGGTCTCAAAAGCCTGCCGTTTAGTAAATAACCTTTTTGGACTTCGTTAACTACTTTGTTTTCCGCATGTTCTTCGCTTTCAACTTGCATCATTGCCTCGTGAAAGTTAGGATCAAAATCAAGACCTATGCTATCAATTTTCTCCACACCATGTTTTTTAAGGCAACTTAGAAGCTGTTCCTGAATCAGTTTTATGCCTTCCTTGAAAGTTTGAACATCAGAGCTGTCAACATGCTCTGACGCCCTATCCAGGCTGTCCACAAAAGGCAAAATGTCTTTTATTACATCTTCCTTACCATATTTGATTATGTCGGCTTTTTCTCTAATTGCCCGTTTTTTATAGTTATCCAAATCCGCAACAGCACGAAGATACTTATCGTAATTGTCTATGGCCTCTTTTTCCTTCCGTGCTAATTCTTCCTTCAGTTCTGCATTTTGGGCAGAAACTGCTTTATTGACATCTTCGTCTTCGTCTGAAGAGGAAACATCTGTTTGACCTTGCTCATCAATTTCTTCTTTATGATCTTTATGCTCTTTATGCTCTTTCTTTGTTTTCACTATGCCCTCAGAAAAATTTATTATTTTAAATCCGGCTTCTGGAAAAGTTTGATATCGACCAGATCACAGATGGCATGGCCTGCCGTAATATGCACTTCCTGAATGCGCGCCGTAACTGATGAAGAAACATTAATGGATAAATCAGCAATCTTCGCAATGCCCCCCCCATCCTTACCGGTAAAAGCGATTGTAACCAATCCCATCTTTTTGGCCACTTCCAACCCCTTCAAAACATTGGCGGAATTACCACTGGTACTGATTCCCCAGGGAATATCGCCTGGCTGACCTATCGCCCGGATTTGTTTGCTGAATATTTCGGAAAAATCATAATCATTACCAATACTCGTAATAATTGATGTATCTGTAGTTAATGCTATGGCTGGAAGAGGCGGCCTTTCAATTACAAACCTATTAATAAATTCCGCAGCGATATGCTGCGCGTCGGCAGCCGAACCACCATTACCAAAAATCAAAATCTTGTTGCCAGCTTTGAGCGCGGCAATTATAGCCTCGGCAACATTAACAAGCTTACTCAGATTTTCATTAACGAAAGCCTCCTTAACACGGATACTTTCTTTGAATATTTTTACTATATGATCTTCCATACTTACCCACCTATAATTCTTTTGAAATATCCTACCCAAAAGCGTGGCTAATATATTTACGGGTATATCCTCTGTCAAGGGCAGACGGCGGAATTTTCTCTTCTTTTTACAGATGGGTCTATTAAAATTGCCGGGCAGATTAAAGCTTTGGGGTGAATAATATTGCTTTTACTGTACTTCATTGATAAGCCACAAATGCATATAAAACAAATCCCAAAAAAGGAAACATGCATGTGAAAATATCCACCGGTAATAAATATCCTCCTGTAAATACTATTACCGACAAAGAACGTATCGGCATGGTCAGAGAGATTTTCTCCACAATCACAGGTAAATATGATTTCTTGAACCATTTCTTGAGCCTGCGCCGCGATATTGCCTGGCGCCGTTTTGCCGCAAAAATAATGCGGTTTTTTAAAACCAACAGGTATCTTGATGTTGCTTGCGGAACAGGAGATTTATCCATTGCCGCCGTCTTGGAACATCCACAGATAAGTGTTGCGGGCATCGATTTTATAAGCGAAATGGTGCAAGCGGGGAAAAGTAAAATAGAAAAGAAAAATATGACGGGAAAAGTAATGCTTATGCAGGGCGACGCCTTGCACATCCCCTTTGACGACAGCACCTTTGATGTTACCGGAATCGCTTTTGGGATCAGAAATATTCCCCAAAGAGAACAAGCGCTGAAAGAAATGCTGCGAGTGACGGTACCGGGCGGACAAATTCTGATCCTGGAGATGACCTTTATCCAGAACCGGTTTTTTAAATTTCTTTACTATGCTTATTTAAATTATTTACTTCCCTTGTTTGCTAAAATTTTTTCGGCAAACCCTGCCGCCTATCATTACCTTGCCGATTCCATCATTAACTTTCCATCCCCGGATCAATTCGTGGGCATCATGGAAAAAGCCGGTATGACCAAAGTCGAAAAATATCCGCTTACTTTCGGCGTTACCTGGCTCCACATCGGCATAAAACCTGAACAAAACTAATAATTTTTTAATGCTTTAATTTCATTCTTTTGCGTGCTATTATCCTGTTCAGTTTCAAGAATTATCAAGGAGGGTTTTTATGCTGAAAAAATACGAGTTGCTGAGCGAGCAGGTCAACCTGACAAGGGCTTTAATGGCAAGATTAGTTATTTACAGGTACCTGAACAGGACAAACCTGATATGCTATTCAGAACTTTCAAGGCTCATCGGCTGCGAGGCATTCATTAAGCATGAAAACCACAATCCGACCGGATCATTCAAGATAAGAGGGGCACTTAATTTCGTTCATCACATGTCCAAGGAAGAGCTGGAAAGCGGTATCCTCGTTGCAACCAGAGGCAACCACGGCCTGGCTATGGCCTGGGCGGGAAAATTATTTCATGTGCCCTGCACGGTTGTCGTACCGGAAAACAACAATCCTGAAATCAACAGGACAATAGAAAGCTATGGCGCAGAACTTATTGTCCACGGGGAAGATTTCTACGACGCGCAGTCATACTGCGATGAGCTTGCCGACAGTGCAGGTTATTATTATGTCCAGCAGGGCAACGAATCGGAAATACTAAACGGACTGGCCACAATGGGCCTGGAAATTTTGGAGGATTTGCCTGATGTTGAGGTCATCATCTGCCCCATCGGCGGCGGCGCGGGCTGCGCTTCACTGATAAAAACAGTGCGCGCGTTTAATCCCACCATTGAAATTATCGGCGTCGAGCCGCAAAACGCGCCTTCCTTTTACAATTCATGGAAGAAAGGGGATATTGTTATTCTTGATGACGCCAACACCGTTGCCGACGGCCTGGCCGCCCGTAGCGTTTTCCAGCTGCCCTATGTAATCCTTAAAGACAGCATCACTGATGTCGTACTCCTTACCGAAGAGGAAATACTCGAAGGGATCCGCCTGGCGCTTTTCACCACACATAATCTCGCCGAAGCCGCGGGCGCTGTTTCTCTGATTGCCGCCTGCAAAATAAAGGAGCGGCTCGCGGGGAAAAAAGTGGTGATGATTATGTCCGGCGGCAATCTCAGCCTGGAAGTGCTCAAAACAGC
>DHGA01000106.1:0-9209 GCA_002402545.1 Syntrophaceae bacterium UBA4810 | reverse complement strand
CTTGATATATTCTTTTGAATATTATACCGTCCCTTCGTAATTTTGGAGATATCTGAAGGAGTTTCTTTATGGCCCAACCAGCGTCATCCGCCTCCGGGGATTTTATCCGCGACATTATCGACAATGATTTGCGCACCGGCAAAAATGAAGGGCGCGTCGCCACCAGATTTCCGCCGGAGCCCAACGGTTACATTCATATCGGCCATGCCAAATCGGTTTGCCTGAATTTCGGCCTGGCTCTCCAATACAGAGGAACCTGCAATCTGAGAATGGATGATACCGATCCAGTCGGCGAATCCATGGAGTATGTTGAATCCATCATTCGGGATATCCGCTGGCTCGGCTTTGACTGGCAGGACCGCCTGTTTTACGCCTCCGATTATTTTGAAAAGCTCTACGCGTTCGCCGTGGCATTGATTAAAAAAGGCGATGCTTATGTGTGCTCTCTGAACGCAGACGAAATTCGTGATTATCGCGGAACATTTACCCAACCGGGAAAAGACAGCCCCTATCGCAACCGTTTGGTGGAAGATAATCTGGATTTGTTCACCCGGATGCGCGCCGGTGAATTTCCTGACGGGGCACACACTCTACGCGCCAAAATCGACATGGCCGCGCCTAATATCGTTATGCGTGACCCCATTTTATACCGCATCAAACGCGAACCTCACTACCGGACAGGCAATAAATGGGTTATTTACCCCATGTATGATTTTGCCCATTGCCTTTCCGACGCGTCGGAAAACATCACGCATTCCATCTGCACACTTGAATTTGAAAACAATCGTCCTCTTTATGACTGGATTGTCGAGCGGCTAATTGAAAAAAACCGCCCCAGGCAGATTGAATTCGCCCGGCTCAATTTAAGTTACACGGTGCTGAGCAAACGCCGCCTCATTGAGCTTGTCCAAAAAAAATTCGTGAAAGGATGGGATGACCCGCGCATGCCCACCGTAAGCGGCATGCGGCGCCGGGGCTACACGCCGGAGGCCATCCGGCAATTCTGCGCGGCCATCGGTGTGGCCAAAAACGACAACCTTATTGACGTGGCGCTTCTGGAACATTGCGTGCGCGAAGATTTGAATGAGCGTGCCCCGCGCGCGATGTGTGTTTTACGTCCGCTTAAAGTCGTTATCGACAATTATCCCGAAGGAAATGTGCAACAATTAAATTGCGCCAATCATCCGAAACGACCGGAAATGAGGACGCGCAGCGTGCCTTTCTCACGCGAAATATATATTGAGCGCGATGATTTCATGGAAGACCCGCCCAAGAAATACAACCGGCTTGCCCCTGGCAGGGAAGTGCGCCTGCGTAACGCGTATATCATCAAATTTGAAAAGATGGTTAAGGATGAAAAAAGCGGCGAGGTAACCGCGCTGCATTGCACTTACGCGCCGGAAACTCTTGACGGCCCACCCGCTGACGGGCGCAAGGTGCAGGGGGTGATTCACTGGGTTTCAGCCGAGCATGCCGCGCCTGTGGAAGTTAGGCTCTACGATCGGCTTTTCAGCATTTCCGACCCGGGAGCCCAAGAGGATTTTCTAAAGTTTCTAAATCCGGCTTCTCTGGAAATTTTACAAAATTGCATGGCGGAAAAAAATTTGGCTGATGCCCTGCCGCTGCAAAGCTATCAGTTTGAACGGCAGGGGTATTTCTGCGCCGACGAAAAAGACAGCAAACCCGGCAAGCCGGTTTTCAACCGGATCGTGACTCTGAGAGATAGTTGGGCAAAGATAGCCGCAGTTCCTTGAAAAAGAGTTTTTTCGTCATACCGGCGTAGAGACTGTGTCGCAACCCTCATTTGTCATTGCGAACCTGCCGCAGGCAGGTGAAGCAATCCGACTGCTTGCCCGGCGCATGCTCGGGCAGTCTTTGCGAGGCGGCATAAGCCGCCGCGGCAATCCCTATAATATTGAATAGTTAAGAGATCGCTTCGTCGTTTCACTCCTCGCGATGACAAGGGGAAAAGCCCCCACTCGGCAATGACACCCCACCGGTCATTGCGAGCCTCGCGTGAGCGGTGTGAAGTGTATCCTCCGCTGGCGGAGGTGTCGCGGAGCGACGGAGGTGGAAATAAGGAAAATAGGCTGAAGTCCGAAGGCTGAAGGTGGAAAGACACTTCTTGTTGTCCCCCGCTGGGGCGTACCTCTTATTGTCCCCCTTTGGAGGGGGCGCAGGGGGAGGAAATTAACGAAACGCTATCGTTGGAAAAAATTCCACCCCCTCAATCCCCCGCCAGCGGGGGACAAGAGAAAAGGGATCGCTTCGTCATTTCATTCCTCGCGATGACAAGGAAAAAAAGCCTCACCCGGCGATGACACCCCACCGGTCATTGCGAACCCCGCGAAAGCGGGGTGAAGCAATCTCGAAGGGCTTGCAGATGGCATTTTTGTGGCATTTATATACTCAAGCAATAACCTTGCCATATTGAGGATTTGGCGGTTTATTCGGGAAATTATTTTGACGCCCTAAAAGCGCCTCGTCAACCATCTATTTTTGCCATTTCTTACTGAAAAAACCCTTGACAGTGAAAACCTCGTTTGTTAGTTTCACCTCAATATATCCTGCACGGATTTTGGGGATATAGTTATGTGAAGTTGCCTTTATAAAAAATGCCCGTTTTTTTAAAGGCGGATTTTTAAGTACTTGAACTAAAATTCAAGGAGGAAATAATGAAGAGAATTTGGTTAGTATTGCTGGCGCTGGGAATGCTCTTTGCGTTCAGCTCATCGGTCTTCGCGGCCGATGTGAAGTTTACCGGTTCTTTCTACGCGGCCGGTATGTATCAGAATAAAACCAATTTGATTAAAGACCGCAGCGACAACAGCACCGCTTTCTACTATCAGAGACTGCGCGTGGGGATGTACTTCGTCGTCACTCCGGCTCTTTCTTTGGTCACGCGTTTTGACGCGATGGAAAGAGNNACGGTAGCGGAAAATGAAAACATCGCCTTTGACTGGGCATACATCCAGTATGTCTCCCCCATCGGCATGTTCCAGGTCGGCTATCAGCAGGACGGCGCCTGGGGAACGGTATTCGGCGATGACTCCGTTCCGTTGGCGAAAATCCAGTATGTTATTAGAACTGGCCCCATCACGGGTATTGCTTACATGGGCAAGATTGCGGAGCTCGACAAGACGGCAAAGAATCCTGGTCAATTGGCAACAGATGTTGATTCCGACAAGTATATGCTCGGTATCGTTTACCAGGTCAACAAGGACATCCAGACCGGTCTGCTCTTCGTCCATATTCGCGACAATACGGACAAGGCTGCTGTTATAAGCCCCGCTCCCTTCAACTATCTGAACGAGAAGAAAATTTACACCCTGCAGCCTTACTTCAAAGCCAAGTTCGGTCCGGTGGCTCTGGAAGGAGAAGTGCAGTACTTCTGGGGTGACATCAGGGCTACGGACACTGCCGGCGGCGCCAAGATAAAATTGGATATGTGGTCTGCTTACCTCAATGCCGTGGCTGATCTGGGCATGTTCTACGCGGGTGGTACGTTTGCGTATCTCTCCGGTGATTCGGATGGGCCCGCGGGTGGCAAGTTGAAAGGCGGCCTGAATAACGGCGGCATCGACTGGAATCCCTGTCTGATTCTGTGGAATTATGACAAGAGATACTGGTCGGGTAGACTTGTGGGTGGTGCTACCGGTAGCGCCGCGCTTGATGCGGGATATTTCGATGCTACTGCTGAGATGAGCAACGCCTGGTTCTATCAGGGACGAGTGGGCGTGCGCCCGATTCCCGCGCTCGATATCATGGCATCTTTATCCTACGCGTACGCGGACAAGAAGCCAGCCCTACCAGTTGGTACAGTTCTGAAAAAGGATTACGGATGGGAACTTGATGTAACCGCTACCTACGCGATCACCAATAACCTGAGCTACATGCTGGGTGTTGGCTATCTGTGGACCGGCGATTACTACAAGGGTGTTTCGTCTGCAACCAACGTTAATGACGACTACCTGGTCGTCAACAAGCTGACGTTGACCTTCTAGTCTAGGCTGTTAGGTTGAAGGCCGAAGGCTAAAGGTTTAAACCCGAAAGCTTTTGGTCTGAATTAAAAGAATCATCCCCGGAAGGGCGGGCACCTTCCGGGGATTTTTTTATCCTTTTTTGTCCTCCGCTGGCGGAGGTGGCGCGAAGTGACGGAGGTGGAAAGAGAAAGATGGCCATTAATTCTCGTAATAATTATAGTTACAATAAGAATCTTCAGCCACTGGCCAGTCAATTAAGGAAAAATTTTACAAAAGCTGAGGCCTGTCTATGGAAATATGCCCTAAAAGCGAAAAAGTTAAAAGGGTATCAGTTCCGGAGACAGCGGCCCGCCTTGAATTACATAGCTGATTTCCTCTGCAAAGAATTGATGCTGATTGTGGAAGTTGACGGAGCTACTCATGATAATGAAGTATCTTTTGAAAAAGATAAAGTACGTGAAGAGAGTCTTGCCCGAGCGGGATTTAAAGTTGTGCGATTTACCGATGATGAAGTGTTGAAAAATATGGCTGGTGTTATATCTAAACTAGAACGGCTGATTAACGAAATGGAAATTTCCACCCCCTCAATCCCCCGCCAGCGGGGGACAAACAAAAAAGCTGAAGGCTGAAGGTAAAGAAGAGCGTGAAACGTGAAGCGTATCTCGCGAGACGGGGTTTGAGCGTATCCTCCGCTGGCGGAGGTGTCGCGAAGCGACGGAGGTGGAAGGAGACTTTTCGCTGTCCCCCTCTGGAGGAGGCGCAGAGGGAGGAAATTAACGAAACAATATTTTGTCAGAAAAAACTCCACCCCCTTAATCCCCCGCCAGCGGGGGACACGAGCCACGCTTCATGTATATTTTTTTCGAAATTATTTGACAAAACCGGCGGTCAGTGTTAAAAAAAATGCTATCAAATTTTAAGGAATTTGTTCCGGCGTCCGGAGGGATGAATTCCGGATAAAGCCAACAACATTCACGGCCTTTTCAAGAGATGCCCGTTTCTTTTAAAGGTGCTGATTTTTGGCTTTGTCCCATTAAAAAGGAGGAAATATGAAGAGAAAATTGTTAGTTTTGCTCGCGCTGGGTCTCGTTATGGCCTTCAGCTCATCGGTCTTCGCGGCCGATGTGAAATTTTCCGGCTCTTTCTATGTGGTCGGCCTGTATCAGGATAAAACCGACCTGATGAACGTAGCAGATTCGACTTGGGAGCACAACAACAGCACGGCTTTCTACTACCAGAGACTGCGCGTGCTCGCGGAAGTTGTCGTCTCTCCAGGCCTTTCGCTCATCACGCGCTTCGACGCGATGGAAAGAGAATGGGGCGCTCCGAGAGCATCGGCGACAGGATTCAGTTCTTTGATTGGTGACTTTGATACGGTTGCTTCCCGCGCCGAAAACGAAAACATCGCCTTTGACTGGGCCTACATCCGTTATGCCTCACCCATCGGTGTTTTCACCGTAGGTTACCAGGATGACCTCGTCTGGGGAACGAAATTCGCGGATTATTCCCGCCCTGCGGGCAAAATCGCCTGGGCCTATACTTTCGGCGACGTGACTCTGATGGCTGATGTGGCCAAGATTCTGGAGTTGAGCAAAACGGCTAAATTGTCTTCATCGCCGTGGTCAGCTTCAACGGATAACGATGTCGACAAGTATTCGGTCGCGGCTAAATACGCCTGGAAAGGCGGAGAAGCGGGGATGAAGGTCTTCTATCTACGCAACGCGGCCACCAGGGCAATAGATGATTTTAAATCAGAAATCTATGGAGTGATTCCCTACGCCATCGCCAAATTCGGCCCTGTTACCGTCGAGGCAGAAGTGGATTATTACTGGGGCAAATTGGCCCACGGTGATACTACCGGTTACAAGTTAAAAATGGACAGCCTGGGCATTTATATTGACGCGCTGGCGGATCTGGGCATGTTCTACGCGGGCGGCACGTTTGCCTATCTTTCCGGTGAAAAGAATTTAATCGATGATATAAACAATGGTGGTACGGTGACAATGATGGCTGGCGGTAAAGATTGGATGCCCTGCCTGATCATGTTCAACTTTGACCGCACCTACTGGGCCGGCATTCTGCCGGGTGACGCCTGGGCTGATTTCGGCGTGATGACCAACGCCTGGTTCTATCAGGTGCGTGGCGGTGTGCGCCCGATGCCCGCTTTGACCTTGGGCGCTTCTCTTGCCTACGCCCGCGCTGATAAAAAGCAAAATTTAATGGCCATCAATGCCGGCAAAGACTACGGCATCGAACTGGATGTAACCGCGACCTACGCAATCACCAACAACCTGAGCTATATGCTGGGCGTTGGTTATCTGTGGACGGGCGATTACTACAAGGATGCAAATGACCCGCGGAAGCTGCAAGATAACTATCTGGTTATCAATAAGCTGACATTGACCTTCTAAAAAAAAGGCGTTTAGGCTGAAGACTGAAGGTTTAAAACCCGAAGGCTTTTGGTCTGGATTAAAAGAATCATCCCCGGGAGAGCGGACGGCTCCCGGGGATTTTTTATGTCCTCCGCTGGCGGAGGTGTCGCGAAGCGACGGAGGTGGACAAAAGGAAAATAGGCTAAAGGTAGAAGGCTGAAGTATAAAGGCTGAAGTCTAAAGGTGGAGAGCAACGTCGTTCGTGAAGCGTATATCGTTTCAGCCTTCGGCCCTCGGTCTTCAGTCTTCAGTCTTCAGTCTTCAGTCTATACCCCCCTAGCTCCCCTCTTCACGCATTCGCGGCGCTTGAAAACATTACAACACTGATGTAAACTATAAATAATTAAAAAATATTAAGGCAAATAATATTCAAAAAATATTCGGCAATACGGCGGGATTGGCAGCCGCGCAAATAAAACAACTGGAGCGGCTTTATCGCCGGGGTATCCCGCCGGAAAATATTCTCAGTAACGACTTGGCGCGCGAGATATCAATTATTTCCAGTTCCCTCAACCGTCAGATAGGGCTCTTGATCAACCGCAAGGGCGAAATCAACATGGTTATGGTGGGCGACGCCAAAGGTATTTTTATCCCGTCGCTGGACGCTTTCCGCGCCGCTTCCACGCGCTTTAAAGGCCTGCGCCTGATTCACACGCATCTGGGCGGCGAAGAACTTTCCGCGGAAGACTTAACCGACATGTCGCATTTGCGCCTGGACTTAGTCGGCGCTCTGCAGGTGCGGCCCGACGGCAATCCCGGTAAACTTTTCTGGGCGCACCTGATTCCGGAAAATCCCCAGGGTGATTACTGGCTGATTCATGAGCCTGCCGAGCCGCACCGGCTGGAACTGAATTTTTTATCCTTCATGGCCGCGCTGGAAGATGAATTTACTAAACAGCAAAAAACGCGCAGAATCGACGCGGCGGAAAAGGCGATTCTGGTGCGCGTGGAAAAACAGCCGCTTTCCGCCGAGCAGGAATCAATTGAAGAGCTGCGTCAGCTTGCCGAAACCTGTGGCGTGGAAGTGTTCGACACGCAGATTCAGTACCGCCCTCAGCCTGACCCCAAATATATGGTGGGCCGAGGCAGGCTCTCTGACATTGATTTACGCGCCACGCAAATCGGCGCAAACCTGCTGATCTTTGATCATGAGCTTACTCCCGCGCAGGTGCGCTCTATCGCCGATTTTACCGGCCTGAAAATTATCGACCGCACGCAGGTGATTCTGGATATTTTTGCCCGGCGCGCGCACAGCCGTGAAGGTAAAATTCAGGTGGAGCTGGCACAGCTCAAATACTTATTGCCGCGACTTACGCACAAGGATACATCTCTTTCTCGCCTTGCCGGAGGTATCGGCGGCGTGGGGCCAGGAGAAACGAAACTGGAAATCGACCGCCGGCGCATCCGCGAGCGCATTACCAGGCTGGAAAAAGATTTAAAGGCGATAACCAAAGCGAGGTTTCAGCGCCGCGGCAAAAGAAATAAATCCGGCCTGCCCGTGATTTCCATTGTGGGCTACACCAACGCCGGAAAGTCAACGCTGCTCAACACGCTTACGCAAAGTCGTGTTTTGGTGGAAAATAAATTGTTTGCCACGCTCGAGACCAAAAGCTCCCGCCTGCGTTTTCCCCGCGACAGCGAAGCGATTATTACGGATACTGTTGGATTTATTCGTAATTTACCGCGAGAGTTGTTTTCCGCTTTCCGCGCGACGCTCGATGAGCTCGATGACGCTGATCTGCTTTTGCATGTAATTGACATCAGCAATAGTCAATTTGAAGAGCAGATTGCCGCGGTGGAAAAAATTCTGGATGAACTGGATATAAGAAATAAGCCGGCGATAAAAGTTTTCAATAAAGCCGATCGTTTTGACGACAAGGAGATGCTGCACAATCTCTGCCGACGCCATGAAGCCGTTGCCGTCTCCGCGCTGGACAGGTCAACACTTTACGGACTTTTAGAAATAATCGAAAAGAAACTTTCAGATGCAGCCTATTCAATAATGAAAAATTATGTTAGGGAAACAGATTGAAGGCGAGGCATTTTGCAAGGATTTCTGCTTATGAGATTGTGTCAAATGTATTTGCGAGAGAGCGAAATGATCGAAGCAATCTCTGAGATCGCCCAGCATGCGCCAGGCTGCCGCTTCGTCGCCTGAAGGCTTCTCGCGATGACAAGGGGAAAAGCCCCACGCTGTGCCTAGTGATGACAGAGCCGCTCCCGTCATTGCGAACGTAGTGAAGCAATCTCTCGGTAAGGCATGAGATCGCTACGCCCCGACAAGCCGGGTCTCGCGATGACAATTTCCTGTCATTGCGGTGAGCCGAAGCTCTGAGCAAAGCGAAGAGTCAGCGAAGCAATCTGACGTAGTATCGTATGACGGACAGGAAGAAGACAGGCTAAAGGACAAAAAAGCCATTATGAAGCTGATACGTTTTATTGTTTTTATGCTAGCGGTATTTCTTGCAACCAATCTTTTTGCCACTGAAGAAAAACTTCTGACGATCGTGCACACCAACGACATGCATTCGCACCTGCAGGGTTTTTCTCCCGAGCTGGATTATCAGCCCTTTATTGCCAATGCCGATAAAACTTTCGGCGGCTGGTCGCGCATTGCGACGTTAATCAAAAACACGAAAAAAGAAAAGGCAAACCCGGTGCTGGTTTTGGATTCGGGTGACTACACTATAGGATCCTTTTTCCACATGCTGGCGCGCGAAGAGGCCTTTGAGCTCAGGCTTTTGGGCGCCATGGGCTATGACGCGGTAGGCTTGGGCGAACACGAATTTTATTT
>DHGA01000081.1 GCA_002402545.1 Syntrophaceae bacterium UBA4810 | reverse complement strand
TTTTCTCTGGACATGGTGGATATTCCACGCCTGCGTTACTACACTTTTTTTACCAAAGACGGGCTTACCCTGCACCAGTCGGGAATTTCCGCGCTGGGCAGATTTCTCAACGCCCGGCTTAATTTATACACCAACGTTTATTTTCACCGCACCACCCGCGCGCTGGATTTGCATCTGCACGAAATTTTTCATGACACAATGAAACTGATTTTTCCCGGAAATCCCTTGAAAAAACTCGATGATTATTTACGTTGCGATGAATGGAGCCTGTTCAATCACGTGCAGAGCTGGCTTTCCTCCAAAGACGCGCAAAAAAGAAAACTAGCCGGTGAGTGGAAAAAACTTCACGACCGGCAAGTGAAATGGAAGATGTCTTTCGTCGCGGAAATTTCCGTTGACCAGATGTATCGCGGAGCCGGGTTTTCGCGCGCTGCCGAATATGAGGCGCAGATGAGAGAAAGTCTGCCTAAAAAATTAAAAAACATTCCTTTTAAAATTGATTTGGCGACACAGGATCCTCGTCCGCTCAATCCCATGGCCCAAAGCGGGAAGAGAATTAATATTTTCAACCCGGTTACGGGAGAAACTTCACCCGAGCCGCTTTTGGATATTTACCGTTTTATTCCAGCTCGGGTAATGCATTTTCGCGTGTTTTCTTTGAATCACGACTATGATGAAGAGTTATCAGCTGCCGCGGAAAAGGTATTAGCCGAAAGTGACGTGGCCATACCGACTAACGTTTAATATGCAGGAAATTTCTGAAACAACAGATATAACTCTTTTTGTTCGCACTTCCGCCGAAGAAATAGCGCCCTGGAGCCGCCAGCGAATTGTCGATGCTTTGGTGCGCGAGGCGGATATTGATTATCAGCTGGCAGTCGAGATATCCGAAGAAGTAGAAAAACAGATTGTTTCTTCGGGTATCGGTCTTTTGACCACCACGCTCATTCGCGAACTCGTGAACGCGCGGCTTATTGAAAGAGGTCTGGAAAAAGAACGTCGCCTGCATGGGCGTTTGGGTTTCCCTCTCTACGATGTGCGCCAGCTTATTTTGCATCAGAACAAGGAAAGCGCCAACACCCCTCACTCGCCGGAAGGCACCAATTTAATTTTTGCCGAAGGCATAAAAAAAGAATTTTCCCTGCATGATGTTTTTTCCGTAGAGATAGGCGAGGCGCATGCCGCGGGCGATATTCATATTCACGGTCTGGGTTATATTGATCGCCCATACAACATTTGTCATTCGCTGGAATATCTCAAGATTCACGGTTTTAATCTGCCGCAGGCCATAAATTCCGCCGAGCCAGCGAAGCACGCCGAAGTGCTGCTTTTGCACATGGTGCGCTTCAGCGCAATTTTACAGGGACATTTTACGGGAAGTATCGGCTGGGAGGCGCTCAATATCTCCTTTGCTCCCTATCTTATTGGGATGAGCAAGCAGGAAGTGCGTCAGCTCGCGCAGATGGTTGTTTACGAATTTTCCCAGCTGGCCGCCACGCGCGGCGGCCAGGCGCTTTATACCGATATGCATATTTATTACACAATGCCGGCGCACTGGGCGGGTGTGGAAGCCGTTGGTCCCGGTGGGAAGCCAACAGGGAAAAAATATCGTGAATACGAAACAGAAGCCAGAAAGTTCGCCACGGCGTTGATGGAAGTTTTTCGCGAAGGAGACGCCACGGGAAAACCCTTTATTTTGCCGCGGCCTCTTTTGCATATCAGCGATGATTTTTGGTTGGCCCAAGGCGCGCAGGGTTTTCTGGAACTGGTTTGCGAAGTGGCCGGAAAGAGGGGCAACAGTTGTTTCGTTTTTGACAGAAAAAAAGATGCTTTGTCCTTTGCTTGTTGCCGCACCGGTTACTCGGGCGACAAGGAATTTAAGGATGAATTAAAAAAGCCATGGCTCGTGCGCAGCGCCGCCATTCAGAGCGTCAGTTTGAACTTACCCCGCGTTGCCTACAGGGCCAAAGGCGATGATAAAAAGTTATTGTCACTGCTTAGCGAATATACCACCCGGGCGATAGCGGCGCACATTCAGAAAAAAGATTTTCTGGAAAAACTTCTTTCCTACGCGGAAAAAGGGCCACTGGCGCTTTTGGCCATGAACCGCGATGATTACCCGTTTATAAGGATGAACCGTTCTTATTATGTCATTGGCCTGGTGGGCCTCAATGAACTGGTACAGATTCATACGGGCAGCCAGCTTCACGAATCAGAGCAGTCTTTGGATTTTGGCGTGAAAGTGGTCGAATATCTGCGTCAGGAAATTATGTTGGCCACAGAAAAAATGGCAATGAAGTTTGTTTTGGAACAGTCACCGGCGGAAACGACCGCTTATCGTTTCGCGAGGCTGGATTTAAAATATTTTTCTCCTGATGCGGGTCGTTTTGTTAAGGGCGATATCGATGAAGGGGCGATTTATTACACCAATTCCACGCATCTCAATGTTTCCGCGGATGTGCCGTACATGCAAAGGGTTGTTTCTGAAGGATTATTTCACGAATATCTGGAAGGAGAAGTAATTACACACCTGCAAATAGACAGCGACAATACCGATATAAAAGAAATTACCGGATTTATAAAATACGTGTTTGATCAAAGCGTCTGCCGTCAGCTGGATTTTTCTCCTGAATTCACTTCTTGTCTTTCCTGCGGCAAGACGGCCGCGGGATTAAATCAGGTTTGTGTTTACTGCGGATCAAACGAGGTTGAGGGCATCGCGCGGCTTACTAAATATTTCAGTAAAATATCCGGCTGGAATAAAAGCAAACTTGCCGAACTGAAAAAAAGAAAAATCAGCAAATTTACCTGACCGACAGATAAAGTTTTGTTTACTCATTTCTCTGCGGAATGAATATTGCTGGTTCACTCTTGGCAATATTTATCCCAACCTTGACGTTATATTCAGTCGGTGATGACATTATGTCCCTTAATAAATAGCTCGAAGAATCACTGAAAAGCCACGAAACCATGCTCAATGAAATTGAACACGGCGTGGGCGATAAGTATTACGACAAAGCATTCTAAGGGATTGCGCCAACTGCTCGTTGCACACCGCAATGAAGGAAGAAGAAATGAAAGATGATATAATAATACTGTTTATTTGCCCTTGACATGCTTTGATATTTGGGCTAAATACCCTCACTCTATTAATAAAAAAGAATTTTTGGAGGATACTTTTGGCAACACATAAATCAGCAGAAAA
>DHGA01000030.1:22065-22951 GCA_002402545.1 Syntrophaceae bacterium UBA4810 | reverse complement strand
TTACCATGCAGGCCACGGGCGTCGGTTCCGAAACGATGCTCGCGCAGATTATCAAGATAGTGGAAGAAGCGCAGGGTTCCAAAGCCCCCATCCAGCGCCTGGCCGACAAAATTGCTTCTGTTTTTGTGCCGGTGGTATTTATCATCGCCATTATCACTTTCGTTATCTGGTATTTTGTGCCCGCGGATGCAACTTTCAGCCGCGCACTGCTTAATTTTGTTTCCGTTTTAATCATCGCCTGTCCCTGCGCGCTTGGTCTGGCCACGCCCACGGCGATTATGGTGGGCACGGGTCTGGGCGCGCAAAGCGGCATTTTGATTAAAGGCGGCGAAGCCCTCGAAAGAGCGCATCAGCTTTCCGTCATTGTTTTTGATAAAACAGGGACACTGACTAAAGGTGAGCCGACGGTAACGGATATTATTCCTGCCGCGGGTTTTGATGAGCACGAGGTATTGGCGCTTGCCGGAGCTCTAGAAAAAACGTCCGAGCATCCGTTGGCGCAGGCGATTCTGCGGCGGGCAAAAGCGGATAATGTGGCCATTGCCGCGGCGGATAAATTTGAAGCGCTTTCCGGCTTGGGCGCGAAAGCGCAAGTTGCAGGCAAGGACACGCTTATCGGCAACCTTATGTTGATGCGCAGCGAAGGAATTAAAACTACTGCTTTGGATGAGGCGGTAAACAAACTGGCTGATGAGGGCAAAACCGCTGTTATTGTCGCGCGGGAGAAAAAAATAATCGGTATTATCGCGCTGGCTGATGTGCCAAAAGATTCCGCAGCTTCTGCCGTGGCTAGTCTCCACCGGCGCGGTCTAAAAATCGCGATGATCACCGGCGACAATCAGGGAACGGCGCGAGCGATTGCCGCGCAATTAAAAATAGAAAAAGT
>DHGA01000030.1:15374-22060 GCA_002402545.1 Syntrophaceae bacterium UBA4810 | reverse complement strand
GCCATGGTGGGCGACGGCATCAATGACGCGCCGGCGCTGGCGGCCGCTGATGTGGGCATTGCCATCGGCGCGGGCACGGATGTGGCGATTGAAGCGGGCGATATAACATTGATTCGCGATGATTTAACGGGCGTGCCGCAGGCGATTAATTTATCGCAGTCCACCATGCGCGTCATCAAGCAGAATCTTTTCTGGGCGTTTATCTACAATGTAATCGGTATTCCCATCGCGGCAGGCGCTTTGTATCCGGCTTTCGGAATTCTTCTCAATCCTGAATACGCCGCCGCCGCGATGGCCTTAAGCTCTGTTTCGGTGGTGAGTAACTCTTTGCGGTTGAAAAGGATTTGGAAAAGCAGAAAGGCTCAAGACTAGAAGTCTAAGTCAAGATTTAATATTTGAGCAGATTCTCTTTCGGATGTGACATTTATGAATAGACTGCGCTGGTCAGATACGCCGCTTTTGGGGCTTTTGGCGATGCTTTATTTCGCGCAGGGGTTGCCTTCCGGTCTTTTGGGCAAGGCCCTGCCGCCGCTCTTGCGCGAGTACGATGTATCGCTTTCCGCCATCGGCTTTACCGCGTTGCTTTCCTTGCCCTGGACATTGAAATTTCTCTGGGCGCCTTTTATCGATCGTTTCTGGACACGCCGCCGCTGGCTTCTGACGCTCAACCTGATTATCTGCGGCCTCATGCTAGTAATTGCTTCGCGTGATTTCGAGACTTGGGTTTCACAGGCATTCGCCCTGCTCATGGCCGTGCTTTTTCTGATGAACCTTACCGCCGCCACGCAGGATATCGCCACCGATGGGTGTGCGGTGAGTAGGCTGACACCGCATCTGCGTGGTTTAGGCAACAGCGTGCAGGTGATCGGCTATAAAATAGGAATGATTTTCGGCGGCGGCCTTTTGCTGTGGCTCGTCGGGCATTTCGGCTGGCAATTATCTTACAGCGCGCTCGCATTGTTAATCGTGCCGGTTCTTCTTCCCGTTTGGTTTATGCGCGAAACGCCTGTTGCGGACAAAGGCGCGGTAAAGTGTGCTGAATGGCAGGGCTGGCGCGGCTATGTGCGGCTCTTTGCCGATTTTGTATCGCGTCCGCGTATGGCGTGGTGGCTGATCACGGTGGCCACGTTTAAAGCGGGAGATTCTATGGCCTCGCGCATGATCGGACCTATGCTTTCTGATCAGGGGTTGTCGCTTGCGGATATCGGGCTGATCACGGGCGTTATCGGCGTTGTCGCGGGACTCACCGGCGCTTTATTGGGTGGAATCTTTCTGCTGAGGCTGGGGCATCGCAATGCGCTTTTACTTTTTGGAACCTTGCAGGCAATGGGTTTTATCGGTTACTTGTTTATTGCCAGCGGCGCGTTTGATAAATCACTATTGTATGCAGTAGTGTGCATGGAACAGTTCGCCGACGGCCTTTCGACAGTGGCGCTTTTCACTCTGATGATGGGTGTCTGCCGTAAAGAATCACCCGGCACTGACTACACACTGCAGGCGGCGCTGCAGGTTACCGTCTCCGGCATTGCCGCCGCGCTAAGCGGCATGTTTACCCAGGCCTTCGGTTATCCGGCCGTTTTCATCGCCGGCGCGACATTGACGATGATCGCCCTTATTCCGGTAATAATCTTTTTTCGCTCAACCGGACATTCTCCGATATCCGGCAATTATTAATTTTTAAAGGGAAGAATTGTAAAAAGCGCTTGTACTGATATTTGGCTAAATTTTCTGGAATATCAAAATGAGTGAGCGGCCGAAGAGAACCGCGGGGGAAAACAGATGACGTAAAATTTCCCGTTGTTCAGGCTTCGCTTTATATTCGCGGGGCATTTCGCTTCGGGACCACAGCCATCCTACGGCCACAAAAGGCAGAAGGAAAGGGATAAGATATTTTTTCTTCCATCTTTGACACTTCACGTCAACGAGTTTCGCTCCGCGTAATTGGAAAAAATAACGAAGCTGGAGATAGGTTAGCGGAGAAATATGTCCGCGGTCTTTTTTTTCGTCAATGTTGTATTGGATGCTGCCCCATGGGCTAAAAAGAAAAAAATAACCCATGCACATGAATTTCAGGCGAGAATAGATATTCTGAATATTGGGAGTGGATAGGATTATTTTGCCGCCGGCTTTTGTGACGCGGCAAAGTTCTTTAATCAGCATCATGGGTTCAAGAGTATGTTCTATCCCCTCCATGCAGCTGACGGCGTCAAATTCGCCGTCAGCAAACGGCAACTTATCATTCATGTCGGCAAAAATAAAATCCTGCTTCTCGCGGTTAATATCGGCATTGACCACAACATGGCCAAGTTCACGCAGACGATTGCCCAGTAATCCGCTGCCGGCGGGAATGTCGAGAATTTTCTGAGGTTTATTTTCGGCGGCGAGTATTTGGAAAACCACTCCCATGCCGCCGGTGAAATAAGATTTGTGAGTGAAATAAGCGCTCTTCATATAGTTTGCCTGGCTAAAATTTAGTATTATTCGCTGCAGCGAATTTATTTATTAATCTATTATTCTTTTTCAAAGTTATCTTTTTGTGCGCCGCAGATGGGGCAGGTCCACGAATCGGGAATGTCTTCAAAAGCCGTGCCGGGCGTGATGCCGCCGTCCGGATCGCCTTTTTCCGGGTCATACACATAGCCGCAGACGGAACACACATAACGCGTGGACGCTTTTGGCGCGGCTTTGGCCTTGGTTTCTTCCTGTATATAGGTAGGCGCGTTTTTGGAAGATTTGCCGCCCTTGACGCTCTGATAATAAGCGTAGGTCAACGGTTCGCCCTCGCTGATAATATCCGCCTCAACAATCTTGCCGAAAAATATTGTGTGCGTGCCGCAGTTTAACTCCCCCTGCACTTCAGCTTCGATAAAACTCAACGAATGGTCCAATACTATGGGAACGCCCGTCACACCGGTTTTTGTTTCAACCTCTTTTAGTTTATCAACGTTACGGCCGCTTTTGAAACCGAACAGGCCGATAAAAATCATCGGCGCTTCCTGCGATAAAACAGAAACGGCAAATTTGCGGCCCGCCGTAATCAGTTCATGCGTGTAATTTTCTTTATTGATGCTCACGGCGATAGTTGCCGGATTGGAGGTTACCTGAAACAGCGAATTGGCAATTTGCCCGCTGAATTTGCCATTTTGTCCGGCGGTGATAATATACAAGCCGTAAGTTATTTTATGTAATGCGGCGCGATTCATTTTTTCTCCTTTTTCAAAGGATTAAATTTCTGCGTTTATAGCGTAAATCCGCGGACAATGCCATTTAATTTTGTTTACCTTAATTGACGTTTAAAATAATCAAAGCGAAAAATATTTCTTGAATTTTTTTATTTCATGAAGCTATTATTTCAAACTCTTAAGAAAAAAATATTCGCGGAGAAATAATTGTATATAATAAAGAAAATCGCTCGATATTTCGCGCGCAAGAAATATTGTCAGGCGGTAATCATAACGCAGGCGGATTTAAAGACATTTCAGGAAAAGCCGACATTTCCGATGGTTATGGGCATTTTGATGATTGTTTTCAGTTACATAATCGGCCTACCCGCTGTCTTTTTTCTTACTATGCTTGCCGTGTGGATGAAAAAACCTTTAATTGGCATTATCGGCGGACCTCTGATATATGCCATCTCCACGTTAGTTTTTGTAATCGGTATCAGAATGGCGGGCCTGAAGCATATCAAAGCGTTGTTTGCATGGGCAACGAGAGTCGCGCTGGAAAAAATTCTCGGAGATGAAATTAAAGATATAGCCTTCCTCTCTCAGGAGGCCGCGGTAGCAAACGAAGTGGAAAACTAAGGCGCGACTAAGCGCCAAGAAAGTATAGATGAGGTGTTAAATGGGCCAGGTTGAAGACTTAATAAGCGAGCTTAAAGAAAAAATTATAAAGACACTCGGGTTGATGGATGTCACGCCTGAAGACATCAAAGATGACGATCCGCTGGTCGGCGGAGACACAGGAATCGATTCCATTGATGTGCTGGAATTGGTCATGATGATTGAAAAAGACTATGGCGTCAAAATAGAAAACAAGGAGCTCGGCGCCAAAGTTTTTGCGTCTATCCGCACTTTGGGCACGTATATTTTTGAAAACCAACGCAAAAAGTCTTAGCTAAAACAAAAATAAATTTTTTAGCGTGATGATTTTTTTATGAAAGTATTGCTAATTTCGGCAAACACTTTGAAAGTACCCTATCCCGTGTATCCGCTGGGGCTGGATTATGTCGCAGGCTCCCTCGATTCCAGTTATCAAACAAAAATCGTGGATTTGAATGAATTTGAAGATTTAAGTAAGCTGGCGGCATTAGTCAGAAAATTCTCTCCGGACATTGTGGGCGTCTCCATAAGAAACATCGACAACACCGATACAATAAACAGCCGGGACTATCTTGCGGATTACCAGAACCTGGCCAAACTGATCAGGGAAAATTCAAAGGCTCTGCTGATTTTAGGCGGGAGCGGCTTCACTGTTTTTCCGCTGGAATTTTTAAAAGCTATTGACGCTGATTACGGTATTGCCGGAGAGGGCGAAAGGTTGTCTTTGCTTCTCGACGCGCTGAAAAACAAACAGGATGTGAAATCAATACCGGGCGTCATTACTAAAGAAACAAGCGAAATTGAGTACCGGCCTTGGGATAGCGTGGTTCAAAGGAGATTTGATCCTGAAAGCTCCCATGCAAAATTCTATTTAGCCTATGGCGGTATGCTTAATCTGCAAACCAAAAGAGGCTGTCCTTTCCGCTGCAGCTACTGCACCTATCCGCATATAGAAGGATCTAAAATGCGGTTTTTCCCGCCAAAAGAAATCGCGAAGAGAGCGCGTGCGCTACAGGACGCGGGCGCCAAATATATTTTTATTACCGATTCCGCTTTCAACGCCAGCTTTGAACACAGCGCGCAAATTGCTCAGGCTTTTATTGACGCACGGCTTTCCATTCCCTGGGGTGGGTTTTTCGCCCCCACCGAAGCTCCCGCGGATTATTATAAAAAGCTTGCCGATGCCGGCCTGACTCACGTGGAATTCGGCACGGAATCCCTTTCGGACACGATACTTGCAAATTTGCAGAAGCCCTTTTTGTCGCGGGAAGTTTATGGCGCGCATGAGCAGGCATTAAACGCCGGGCTTTTTATCGCGCATTATTTTTTGCTGGGTGGTCCCGGCGAAACCAGCCAGACACTACAGGAAACACTAAATGGCGCCGATAAACTGCAAAAAGCTGTTTTTTTCTTTTTTTGCGGTATTCGAATTTACCCGCACACGGCTCTTTATAACGTAGCCCTGAAAGAAGGGCAAATTAAAGAGTCGCAAGATCTTTTACAACCTGTATTCTACCGCTCGCCGCATATATCCGATGTCGAAATAATGAAAAAGGTGGAAGCGCACGCGAATGGCCGTTTTAACTGGCTGATTGGGGCTGGCGAAAGCAAGGCGACACGGGTTTTGCCAAAGCTCTATGAACGCGGATTCACGGGGCCATTATGGGAACATCTTATTCAGTAATAAAAAGCCGAAAGAAATTAAGCCCCGCGGAGATATCAGGAATTATTTCTCTTGTTCTCGCGGCGGCGGTTTTTTTTATCAGTCCGTTAGCCGCGGGACTCATAGCCTTTATATACATAATTTTGTGTGTGCTGGGATGTTTTTTCCCGCAGACAAATTTTTTGTTCCCCGTCATCAGTCGCGGCGGCAGCGGCAAGAATTATGTCGCGCTTACTTTTGACGATGGGCCTTCTGAGCCGATAACGAAAAATATTCTGAATCTGCTTGATAAATACAACGCTAAAGCGACTTTTTTTGTTTCCGGCGTGAACGCGAAACGTCATCCCGAAATTATCAAAGAGATTATCACCCGCGGACATTCCATCGGCAATCATTCTTACAGTCACAACCCTTTTTTGATGCTTAAGGGCTACCGCACAATTCAAAGAGAAATAATTCAGGCAAAAGAAATATTAAAAGAGATGGGTGTTGAGACAATAGCTTTCCGGCCGCCGGTGGGCATAATTAATCCCGGCCTCGGCAAGATACTGGATGAATTGGACATGGTCTGTGTTACGTTTAATCGCCGCGCCGGTGATGCGGGCAATTTTTTCGTGAAAAACATCAGTAAAAAAATCCTCAATAAAGTTCGGGCTGATGACATAATTTTGCTGCATGACGTTCCTGCCAAAAGCCCGCAGAATAACGAGATATTTTTGTCGGAAGCGGAAAAAATATTGGCTGGAATTAGCGCCCACGGTCTTGCGATCGTACCCCTTTCGATATTGATAAAAAGAGAAATAACGAGAAGTTAACAAAACGTAAATCTGCCAAAAACAATTCTATCTAGCTATCAACCAAAATATTTTGATTATGGTTATAATAAGTGATATGCTTCAAAATTCAAATATATAGCCGCTTTTAAAGCGCGAGAAAGAGGTAGGATTTTTGGAAGGCCAATGGAATTTAATAGGGGAGATTAACAGCGGCAGAAAAAACGAAATTGAAGCATCATGTTTTGTTCCCGCGGATTCGCCCTGGTTTGAAGGACACTTTCCCGGAGAGCCGATTCTTCCGGGAATAGCCATTGTTCATACAGTAGAGCAGGCCATCCTTAAAGATATTCAGAAAAACAATGAGCGCGTTGTGCTTGACGAACTCAGGAGAATCAGATTTGTTCAGCCGGTAAGGCCGGGTGAAGA
>DHGA01000030.1:13750-15283 GCA_002402545.1 Syntrophaceae bacterium UBA4810 | reverse complement strand
GATACAAAAGGCATTATACGGCACGTGGCCGAGGTAATCATCGACGAGTTAAAGCTGGAAGATGTTACCGCGGACACTTTCAGCCCGGATATGGATTTGGTGGATGAATTAGGCATTGATAGCATGGATCTGGCTACCATCGCCCTGGTTTTACAGGACGAGTACAAAATAACGATCGATGAAGACGATTATCCCAAGCTGAAAACAATCCGCTTGATTGCCGGATATATTGAAGAAAAAATTTCTGCAAAAAAATAACCCAAGAGATTTTTCTATGGCCGGAAATATACTTGCAAAAAGCAAAGAAAACATTGACGCCCCCAGGCCGAAATTTTCCGACCTGCTGGCTGATTCCGACATCAAAAAAAGATGGGAGAAAGTCCGCAAATATTTTTTTCTGCGTGAGTCCACCTATGACATGACCAACCGCTGCAATATCCGATGCGACGGCTGTTACTATTACGAAGGCGACAAGCAATTCGCGGTGGAAAATCTTAATCCCGAAGACTGGCGCGAATTAATGCGTGCGGAAAAGGGGCGCGGCATCACTTACGTTGTGCTGGCTGGCGCGGAACCTTCGCTGGTGCCCGAACTTCTCGAAGTTTGTTACAATGAAATGCCTCTGGGCAGCATCGCCACCAACGGTTTTAAAAAAATTCCGGAATCTGTGGGATATAAAATTCATATATCCGTTTGGGGCAACGACGAAACAAGCTGGCGCGTCCGCGGGGCGAAAAATCTCTTAAAGAAGCAAATAGAAAATTACCAGGGCGATGACCGGGCGGTTTTTGTCTATACTTTTACCAGGGAAAATATCGATGAAGTTAATGAAGTGGCCTCCCATCTGGTTGCCCATAATTGCAAGCTGACCTTTAACGTATTTTCCTCGCCCGTGGGGTATAATGGTACTCTGCGCCATGATTCTCAATCGCTTATGCGCACCCAAAAAACCATGATTGAGCTTTTAGGCCGCTACCCTAACAATGTTCTTTTTTCCGTTTATAACGCCGTGGCTCACACTCATGAAAAAGGCCTGCATGATTTATACAGCTGTTCCTATCCGCGCTGCAACCCCTCGCAGGATATCGGACTGGGGCGCTCTTTCCGCCAGTACCGCACCGACCTGAACTGGGACCGCTCGGTGGCATGCTGTGTGCCGGATACGGATTGCCCGGATTGCCGTCATTACGCCGCGGGTTCCGCCGTGGTCACAGCGCGCCTGTATCGTCACGTAGGTGATGCGGATACATTCAAATCATGGCTGGATTATGTGGATACTTACCTGGCCGTCTGGGTTATGGGCTATGAAAAAGGAGAAAATCTCTGCCGGCGCGTCATTGAGCCGCCGCAGGCTAAGTAAAAATTTTGTTTGATGGGCTTGATAAGGTATTAGTAAATGAAAATGATAAGTTCGCTGCTGGATTCCGATTGGCGTGAGCGCTACCGGCGGATTGCCAGTCTCAATATCCGCAGCTCCATATATGATGTAACCAACCGCTGTAATCTGCGCTGCAAGGGCTGCTTCTTTTTTTC
>DHGA01000030.1:0-13697 GCA_002402545.1 Syntrophaceae bacterium UBA4810 | reverse complement strand
GGCGAGCCGACGCTTTGCATGGACCGCGTGGAAGCTTTTTACAAACGCATTCCTTCATATTGCGCGACTAACGGTTTGATTAAAGTGCCGCGTGATAAATTTCCGGATATGATGGTGGGCATTTCCCTCTGGGGCGGCGGCGAAGACGAGAAGGTTTTGCGCGGTAAAGACACTTTTTCCGTCTCCAGCAAAAATTACGAAGGCGACCCTTACACCTATTATCTCTATACCATTACGCCCAAACAGGTAGGCAAGATTGAACCGGTAGTAAAAAGAATCGCGGATGTCGGCCTGAAGGTTCACCTGCAGCTTTTATCCAATGACGAGGGCGTGGATGGATTTTTCTGGAAACCAGAAGAGCTGCGTGATCTGCGTTTTGAAATGGACGAAATGCTCGATCAATACCCGCGCACAGTTATTTCCTGTAAGTATTATCACGAAATCATCACCACTGGGAAAATGATGGGGCGCTCTTTCGGCTGGCGGGAATGCCCGTCTGTTACGGAATCGCTGGATAATCGCCAGCCGCCGGTAAAAAGACTGATTCATTTTTACCGTTGGGCGGCGGATTTGAAGTCGGTTCACCGCTGCTGCACCTCCGCCACGCGTGATTGCTCTACCTGCAAAGACGGTGCGGCGCATATGAGCTGGGTGATGGTGAATAAACATGATCATATGAATTCCACCAAAGATTTGCAAAACTGGATTGAAGTGTACGAGATGTTCGCCAAGTTATACCGGTTGATTCCCTGGTAAGAAAGGCCAAATGTCGAGGGCTGAAGGCCAAAGACCAAAGACCAAAGGCTAAAGGCTAAAGACAGGCGGCAGATAATATTTCCTTTTTTAAAATAATCAAAAAATAATTGATATTTTTCAAAACCTCTTGCATGATTACACTTTCCGGTAAATTGCGGATTTTTTCCGGAAAATACATTAAGTGGATGTAATTTTGTGCGTAAAAAAACTGTTATATTAGGATATGACGCTGTTTCTCCCTTAGGAACTGATCTGGCCAGGCAATGGCAGCGCGCGTTGCAGGGAGATTGCGGCATTGGCCTGTTAACCAGATTTGAATTGTCACCGGATTTTCCCGTGCGGGTGGCAGGGCAGGTGGATGATATTGACATTCAGCCCTATCCTTTTTTACAGCCGCGGGAAATGGCGCACTGGACATCACCGATTTTCAAACACGCCTTGCTGGTTGTGCACCGCGCCCTGAAAAACGCCGGTGTGGAAATTACACCGGACATTGCGCCGCGCGTCGCCGTAACTTTCAGCTCGGCGGTGGGAGGGCTGGACGCGGTCTTAAAAGCCGACCGTTTACTGGTGGCAGAAAATAAAATGCCGCATCCTTTTACCAATCCGAATTCATGCATTAATATGGTAACNNGCCTGCGCGACGGGAATAACATCGCTGATTATCGGCGAGATGCTCCTGCAAAGAAATATGGCTGATGTAGTTATCGGCGGCGCGGTTGATTTTCCGCTGGTCGAGCCGATTGTCGCGGGATTTGCCACAATGAACGGAGCGTATCGTCCGAAGGAAGGGCAGCCGCATGAACCGCCGGAAAAAACCAGCCGGCCGTTTTCGGCAACCCGCCGGGGTTTTGTTGTTTCCGAAGGAGCGGGCGCTATAATTATTGCTACTGATGAATTCGCGCGCGCGCACGGGCTAAAGCCAAAAATAGAAATTGCCGGTTGGGCGATGACTTCGGATGCGGGACATTTTGTCGCGCCCAAGCTGGATACGGTGCAAAGATGCATCAGCGAAGCAATCAGCAATGCTAACCTGAAGCCACAAGACATTAACTCGGTCAACGCGCATGCCACATCAACAAAAATAGGCGACAAGGTTGAAGCTGACGCGCTAACCAATGTTTTCGGAAGAGAAACGCCGCCGGTTTCCGCCAATAAATCGCAGGTGGGGCACGCGATGGGCGCGTCTTCCGCCCTGGAGACAATTTTTGCCATGGAAGGAATGCTGGGCGACGTTTTGCTGCCGACGATAAATTATCTGCCGGATCCGGAAATCAATATTGATTGTGTGGCTGAAGGAGCCAGGAAATTACCTCAGGAATTTTTGCTGAAAAACGCCTTCGGTTTCGGTGGCTGCAATTCCTGTTTGGTTTTGCGCAGAATCGTGTAAGGGATAAAAATTATTAATTATGAAAGCACCACTGAATAGAAAAGTATTTGTTGTCGGCTACGGCGCGGCCACGCCTCTGGGCGCAACTTTTGATAAAACCTGGCGGCGCGCGGTGAAAGGCGAGGCGGGTTTTCGCAAAGTTACGCGCTGTCAGGTGGATTCCGCCTGCGATATCGTTGGCGAAATTCCCGATTGGAATCCCCTCGATTTGGCTTTTACCGACGCCAAAGAAATTTATAACTGGAACGCGGCTTTTGTGATTTTAACGATGGCGGTCTGCAAGGAGGCACTGGAAAACGCGGGTATTGTGATGGACGACAAAATAGCACCGCGTATGGCTTGTCTTATCGGTTCAGCGATTAATGGTTCGGACGCTTTTCGCATAGCCGCGCACGATCTGGAAAAACGCGGCCCGCTGCGCGTGAGTCCTTATCTGCTGCCGAACTTGTGCGCCAATCTTCCTTCCGGCAAAGCGGGAGTGCTTTTAAAATTTACCGGCCCGATTTTTTCGCCGCAGGGTGCCTGCGCTTCCGGAAATCACGCTATCGGCATCGGCGCGCGGATGATCCGTGACGGAGATTGTGATTTTGTTCTGGCGGGCGGCGCGGATACGCCGATTATGCCCGAAATCATCCATGGCTTCGCGAACATGAACGCGACAATTAAAGTGCAGCCCGGCGATCGCGCTTATAACGAACACGGACGCGCGTCGCGCCCTTTCAGCGCCGACCGGCGCGGCTTTGTGCTTTCTGAAGGCGCGGGAGTGGTTGTGCTTGCGGCGGAAGAAGTAATCAAGACCTACGGACTCAAACCGAAAGCGGAAGTTTTAGGAATCGGCTGGACATCGGACGCGCATCATTATACCGCTCCGCACGCCCCGACGATTATCCGCGCGCTTAAAGAAACTATTGACGACGCGGGCTTAAAGCCCGAAGACATTCAATATATTAACGCGCACGGTACATCCACGCCCAAGGGTGACGCGATGGAAATAAAATGCCTGAGAGAAGTTTTCGGCAAGCAAATAGAAAAGATTCCTGTTTCTTCCAATAAATCACAGTTGGGCCACACGCTGGGCGCGACTGCCGCCATTGAAGCCGCGCTCACTATTGAAGGAATGAGCAAGGGGATCATTTTGCCCACGATCAATCATCTGCCTGACCCAATTTTGGCGGATGTTGATGTCGTGCCCAATGAAGCGCGCCAGCAAAAATATGAAATCGCCCTTTCCAACGCTTTTGGTTTTGGCGGAACGAACTGCTGTGTAATATTTAGAGGAGTTTAGATTAAATGAAGCCCAAGCCTTTTAAGCCGGAAATTTATCAGGATAATGAAAAATACGTGCGTGATCAGACGACGGACTTCGTCTGGCACCGCTGCCAGCACCGCACACTGTACGCGGATACCGACCGCTCGGAGGTTGTTTACCATTCCAATTATCTGCGCTATTTTGAACTCGGGCGCACCTCACTGATGCGGGATCTGGCCTACCCATATAAGGAAATAGAAGCCAGCGGTTACGTTTATCCGATTTTTGATCTAGGCGTGAGTTTCTATCAGCCTTTATATTACGATGATATGATGTATATTCACACGCGGCCCGTAAATCTGCAAAGGGTCAAGCTTCAGTTTGATTATGTCATCACGCACGCGGAAAACGGGCATTTAATCTGCACCGGTTTTACGAAACACTGCGCCATGAATCTGAAAGGAATTCCGGTTGCGGTTGATCCCAAAACAGTTCAACTATGGACATCATTTCCCAAGTAGATAAAAAAACACGCCACGAAATGGAAATAGAAATATTTCCCTATCTGCGTGATCACTATTTTGAAGGCAAGGCTATTCTGCCAGCGGTAGAATCTTTGATTATTCTGGCCAAAGCCGTCAAAAGCTTTTATCCTCAAGCCGATATTTTCTGCCTATCACAAGCGCGCTTTCCGCGTTTTTTATCGATTGACGTCAAGGCAAATAAGCAGGCGGTTATTCTGGAAATCTCAAAAGATGAATCCGGCAATATTAACTCCGCTCTTTTGACGGTGGTTCGGGCAAAAACCAATAAAGTAAAGCGTATGGCTGAGCATGCTTTTGTAAAATTCTCACAGAATACAGATTGTTTCCTGCCCGCCTCCCCGTTTCGCGATATCGAAAAACTCAGCGGACGGTGCATCAGCGTGCCATCGGCCACCATCTATCGCGAACTTGTCCCTTTCGGAGAGGCTTATCAAAATATTACGGGCGATTTGTCTGTTTCGGACCAGGGCGCGTTGGGGTATATTTCCGGAGGATCCGCACAAGCGGATGATGCAACTCTCGGTTCGCCTTTTCCCTTTGACGCGGCAATGCATATGGCCTGCGTCTGGGGACAGCGCTTCACTGAAATAGTTCCGTTTCCCATAGGTTTTGGAAAAAGAGTAATCCGCCGGCAAACAAAAAAAGGTGAAAGCTATTTATGCCGGGTTTGGCCGAAAGATATCGAAAAGCAAAAATTAATTTTCGACGCTTGGATTTACGATAATGATGGTGTATTGTGCGAAGCAATAAGCTCTTTGGAAATGCGCGATGTCACACAGGGACGGCTGCGGCCGCCTCGATGGATAAAGGTATAAAATATGTTAAGAGCAATTTTAGTATTTCTTTTTGCCTATCTGGCCGGCTCAATTAATTTTGCCATCATCTTTTTTAAGCTGACCAACAGGGAAGACCCCCGTTTAAGTTTCAGCGGCAATGCCGGCACGACAAACGTTTACCGTCAGGCGGGTATGGGTTGGGCGGCGGTTATCTTTTTGCTGGATATCGGGAGGGCGTTTGCCGTAGCCATTATCGCCTGCTATTATCTTAAAATATCATTCGTGCCCTGGGCCGCTTTTTTTCTTATATTGGGAAATAGTTTTCCCTGTTTTCACGGATTTCGCGGCGGCAAAGGGGTGGCGAATTACCTGGGATACACGCTGCTTATCGCGCCCTTGACAGCATTATTTTCCGCTGTTGCCTGGCTCATTGCCTTTGGATTTTTTCGGATTACTTTTATCGCTTCTTTCTTCATGGTTTTTATTTTGGCCTTGGGACAAGCTAATTACGGTTTATGGAAACTTGGAGCCTTGTCCGGAGCCGCGGCGTCACTTATGTTGATTATCTTTAATCACAGAAAAAATATTCGCAATTATCGCAAGCCTCAAGAACCTTCGGGGGCCCAGCAGGAAGAATAAAAAGCTTGCGGCATATTTTGTTCATCAAAACATAAAATGTTTTTTTCGCAATAAAATATACTTTTCCCGCCAAAATTATAAAGCGATTGACGGATGTGAGCATATCGGGTATATTGCCACATCAAACAAAGACGACGCGATATTCTATAGCCATTTTCGTAGTAACCTTAATTATATATTGCTTAATCAGCTAATAATATAGACATTTTTACAGGCAGCCATAATATTTCTACAAATGGTTAAGAGTAGGTGTCTCCAGGTTAGATGAACGAAACGAAAAATTGTTTTTGTGTCAGGCAAGAAAAAGCGGAAAAGGGAGATTATTTATGGAAAATAGCGATAATAAGTGGATAGAGAAACTAAGCTCAATGGCCGCGTCTAGCAGCATTGTGGAATCGTCTTTATATGCTAAATATGATGTCAAAAGAGGTTTGCGCGATATTAAAGGCAAGGGAGTGCTTGCCGGATTGACGCAAATCGGTGACGTGCAGTCCCACACGCAAATCGGCGATGACGAATCAGAATTAGGCCCCGGATGTTTGATATACCGCGGCATCGATATCAGAGAACTTGTCCAGGGGGTTATGGCGGGCAAGCATAACGGTTTTGAAGAAACCTGTTATCTGCTACTTTTCGGCGAGCTTCCGGATCAAAAAGAGATGCAGAGATTTCAGAAGCTTCTAAGTTCATTCAATACATTGCCGGATGATTTTGTTCATGACTCTATTTTGAAGCTTTCCAGCCGCGACATTATGAATGCCATCTCGCAGAGCATTTTATCCCTCTATGTTCTTGATGAGCGCGCGGAGGATATCAGCATTCCCAATGTGCTCAGACAGTGCCTTCAGTTAGTCGCTGTTTTTCCATTGCTGGTAGTTTATTGCTATCAGGCCCATGCTTATCGCTACATTAATAAAAGCCTTGTTATTCACAGCCCTCAGCCGCATTTATCCACCGCGGCCAATTTTTTACACATGCTCAGGCATGACCGCAAGTACACACCACTGGAAGAACAATTGCTTGATCTGGCGCTGGTTTTGCACGCGGAGCACGGTGGCGGAAACAATTCTTCTTTTACGGTTCACGTGGTTACGTCAAGCGGGACGGACACTTATTCGGCGATTGCCGCGGCCATGGGTTCGTTAAAAGGTCCCCGCCACGGCGGCGCGAATATAAAAGTTGTCCAGATGTTCGAAGATTTGAAGAAAAATGTATCCAACTGGGATGATGATCGCCAAATCGAAAATTATCTTATTAAGCTTCTCAATAAAGAAGCCTTTGATCGCGCCGGATTGATTTACGGCGTGGGGCACGCGGTATATTCAGTTTCTGATCCGCGCACTCTTATATTGCGTGAACATGTGGCGAAACTGGCTCAGGAAAAAGGCCTTGCCGATGAAATGCGGCTCTACGAAAGAGTCGAAAAAATTGCTCCGGAAATCATTGGTCATGAAAGAAAAATATATAAAGGCGTTAGCGCCAATGTCGACTTTTATTCAGGGCTTCTCTACCGCCTGTTGGATATTCCACCCGAATTGTATACTCCGCTATTTGCCATGTCCAGAATTGCCGGCTGGAGCGCGCACCGCATCGAAGAATTAGCTAACAGCGGCAAAATAATTCGTCCGGCGTATAAAAGCGTGGCGCCGCGCCGTCACTATATTCCCGTGAAAGATAGAAAAAACAGCTAGTTTTCTCTGCCCTGCCCGTAAACTATTTTTTCATTAAAATCAGAAAATCCCTGCAGCAGTGCTGTCAGGGATTTTTGTGCATTATTTGACAAAGCTCTAAACGTCATTAAAATTAAATTATAAGTATTTTACAGGTAATAATTTATGAAAAAGACAGTTTTTTATCTGATTATATTAAGCTTATTGGTTTCGTGCGAAATTATAAGTTCGCGTCAGACGGAGGGTCAAAAAACCATGGAGACAAATAATGCCAATAAATATTCCGAGGCAGTGCTGGCCGGCGGATGCTTCTGGTGCGTGGAAGCGGATTTTAAAAAATTGACTGGGGTAAATGAAGTGATTTCGGGCTACGCGGGCGGCACAGAAGATAACCCTACATATAAAAATTACGCGGGCAAGGGATACATAGAAGCGGTGCAAGTATTTTATAATCCGCAGGAGATAACTTATGGGCAAATTCTGGATTATTTCCTGCGCCATATTGATCCCACGGACGCCGGAGGGCAGTTTGCCGACCGAGGCCCCGGATACCGGCCGGTGATTTTTTATCAGACAGAAGAAGAAAAAAATATCGCTGATAAATCTTTACAGGCGCTCGCTAAATCAGAAAAATTTTCACGTCCTTTAGCGGTGAAGGTTATAAAACATACAAGATTCTTTCCCGCGGAGGATTATCATCAGGCGTACGCCGAAAAAAATCCCATGCATTATGGCGCTTATCGTATTGGTTCCGGCAGGGAAGGTTTTTTGCGCCAGACTTGGGGAAAAAATGTCTGCCCGCTGCCGCGCCGGCAAAATAAAAATTCCCCAAAAGATGAGGAGACTTTAAAGAAAAAACTATCGCCCCTGGAATATGAGGTTACGCAAAAAAGCGGCACTGAGCCGCCTTTTATCAATAAATACGTGGACAACAAGCGTGAAGGAATTTACGTGGATGTTGTATCCGGTGAGCCGCTGTTTAGCTCGCTTAATAAATATGATTCCGGCAGCGGCTGGCCCAGTTTTACCAAACCGTTGGAGTCTGCAAATATTGTTGAGAAGGAAGAAAGCTTTAATGCCATAACAGGAACCGAAGTACGCAGCATACAAGCCGATTCTCACTTAGGCCACGTTTTTCCGGATGGTCCGGGACAGAATGGGTTGCGTTATTGTATTAATTCTGCGGCTTTACGCTTTATAGCCAGAGAAGATCTGGAAAAAGAAGGTTACGGACAATACTCTAAATTATTTGATCGGAAAGATAGCTGAGCCTTCTATATCCTGTAAAATTATCGGGCAGCAACCTGCTTGGCGATTTGGTTTACCGCATACATTGTTTTTGGTAAATCGATGGTAAGCAGTTTTCTTTCTTTCATGACAATTTTGCCGTTGATAATGCTGGTTTTTACATCAGCACCGCGCGCGGCATATACCATGTGCGAGTAATAATTGTAGACAGGCGTAAGATGCGGCTGGTTCATGTCGATTAAAATTATATCCGCCCTCTTGCCGACTTCTATTGAGCCGATAAGCTTTTCCAACCCCAGAAGTTTAGCGCCGCCTATTGTCGCCGCCTGTAAAACAGTCTGCGCGCTCATTGCCGTGGGATTCAAAGACATTACTTTATGAATTTTTGCCGCGCTGTCCATTTCCCGGAACATATCCAGGTCATTATTACTGGCAGCACCGTCTGTGCCTAATCCCACGTTAATTTTTCGCTCTAACATTTCCGCAACCGGCGCGACTCCGGCGGCCAGCTTCATCGAACTTTCCGGATTGTGCGAGACACCGACACCCGTATCAGCCAGGATTTCCATATCTTCTTTGGTTAACCAGTTGCAGTGAACGGCAACGGTTTTTTCGTCAAGCACTCCAAGATCATATAAATGCCGGACGGGCTTTTTCCCGTAGCGCTGTTCTATTATTTCGATTTCATCTCGCTGTTCCAGTAAGTGCGTTAAATAAAGAATATCGGCTTCGCGCGCGGCCTGTTTTACGTTGACGAGTGTGGCGGGCGAACAGGTATAAGGCGAATGGCAGAAAAAAGCCGGCGTAATCATCGGCGCGTAAGGCTTCCAGCGATTAACAAAGCGATTCGCCGCCGCCATCATTTTTTCATATTTGGGGTTATCCGGCGTCGCGAAATCTGCGAAGCCCTGCGCGGCGACAGCGCGCATTGAGCAAAACTGCGCGGCCTCGGCGATGCTTGATTCAAAAAAATACGCGTCGCAAAAAGTTGTGGTGCCGGAAAGGATCATTTCCGCGATGGCCAGCATGGCGCATTCATAAACCATATTTTTATTAACAAAGCGCGCCTCCAACGGGAAAATATTATTGTTGAGCCAATCTATAAGCGGCAGGTCATCCGCTTTTCCGCGGAAAGCCACCATTGGTAAATGCGTGTGCGTGTTTATCAGGCCGGGCATAACCACACAGCTGGAAGCGTCGATTATTTCTTTGGCTGATTCATATGAAGGGGCCTGATTGTTTTTTGTTTGTATGGAAACAATGACGCCGTCTTTTATGCCGATCAGGCAATTTTCGATGATGTTCATTTGCTCGGACATCGTGAGCAGCGTGCCGCCGAAAATTAATATATCAAGATCAGTATGCCGCATGATTTTCTGTTTGCCCGATGGGAGAGCTGATTTTCTTTGATGAAAATAATTTTGCCCCCGCGTCATACGCGGGGGCAAAGACTTGTTGCCGCCGAAGATAAGATTTATTTTACGTCAAGTGTCGCTGTTTTGGTTCCCGAGATGTTACAAATGACCGTCGCTTCAATACTGTCGCCTTTGCCGGCGGCCAGTTGATAGGTGTATGAAAAAGTAGACGGATCGGGCTGTTTGTCGTACTTGTTTGTACTGACCACGATGCCGTTTTTCTTAACGATTACCGAATTAATATAGTGGAAACCAAAACCTGATTTGTGAGTGATGGTCACAGTAAGCGTCTGCGCGTTAATGTCATAAGCAATCTGGACATCCTGGGGCGGGTGGGCGTAAGCTTCACGTAAATCTATCTGCAAAATCATCATGAAAAACAACAACGTGGCCAAGATCAACGGATATATAGTTTTACTTTTTTTCATTTTCAATCCTCCTCTTTTAGTAACAGTTTAATGACGCATTTATAGCTTAAAAATCCGGGGAAATCAACGGAATCAGGAAACGAATTATCTGGTTGAAATATTGCCGCCGATTGGATATTCTCACACAACTAAAATTTGAGGAATGCGATGGATGCTCTGATTCTTGCCCGTCTTCAGTTTGCCTTTACCGTGGGTTTCCATTTTCTTTTTCCCGCCATGACTTTGGGAACCTCTCTGGTCATTCTGTTTTCCGAAACCCTGTATCTCGTCAAAAAAGAAGTAGTTTACAGAAAAATAACCGATTTTTTAGCCAGACTTTTAGGGTTGATATTTGTTGTTGGGACCGCCACGGGAATTACCATGGAATTTTCCTTTGGTATGAACTGGTCAGGTTATTCCCGCGTAGTAGGGGATATCTTTGGGCCGATTCTTGCCGCGGAAGCTGTAATCGCGTTTTTTCTGGAAGCTGTTTTTATTGGTGTTTTGATTTTTGGCAGAAATAAAGTTTCTCCCAGGGTTTACTGGCTTTCCGCCCTGCTGGTTTTTGTGGGCGGGCATCTTTCGGCCTTCTGGATACTGGCGGCCAATTCCTGGATGCAGACGCCCGCGGGCTATGAGATTACCGCGACGGGAAAAATTGTTTTATCCAGTTTCAGCCAGGCGCTGCTGAATCCGTCAACGGTAATAAGATTTTTTCATACGGTTATGGCTTCCTGGATGACCTGCGCGATTATGATCGCGGGCATTGCCGGATATTATGTCCGAAAAGGGCTGCACGGTGAGACCGCGAAAATGATGCTGAAAATTGGCATTATTCTTTTTGCCGTAACGCCGCTTGTCCAGCTTTCTTTAGGCCATCTGCACGCGATACAGGTAATCGAAACACAGCCGGAAAAAGCGGCGGCGATGGAGGGGCTTTTTGAAACAACAAAAGGAGCGCCGCTTTACCTTGCGGGATATGTGGATCAGCAAAACGAAAAAACATACGGAATTTATATCCCGCGCATGCTCAGCTTTTTGTATAATTTTAATTCAAACTCCGAGATAAAAGGGCTTAGGGAATTCCCGAAGGATAACTGGCCGCCGGTGAATCTTGTTTTTCAAGCCTATCATGTGATGGTGGGCGTGGGAATGCTCGCGATATTTATGGGGCTTCTGGGGTTGTTTTTGCTGATAAAAAATAAGTTATTTGAAACGAATAAATATCTTTATGTCCTGCCTTTTTTAATTCCCCTGCCGCATATCGCTCATGAAACCGGATGGATTGCCGCGGAGGTGGGCAGGCAGCCGTGGATAATTTATAAATTGATGAAAACCGCTGATGGAGCGTCGGTTGTCGTTTCCGCCAATCAGCTTGTTTTCAGTTTAATTATGTTCTTTTTAATATACAGCCTGCTGTTTGCGATGTTTGCGTATTTGTTTTTCAAAATCGTGAAAAACGGCCCGGAAGAATAATTTATGAACTGCCGGGGAATTTGAACAAGGAAAAGTAAAGTGGAAAATATTCAAAATTTTCAATTATTGTGGTTTTTTCTTATCGCGTTTCTTTTTCTAGGTTACGCTCTTCTAGACGGTTTTGATTTGGGAATTGGGATTCTCCTGCCGTTTGTTGGGAAAAGCAAAGAAGAAAAGGATATTTTGATTAATTCCATTGGGCCGGTTTGGGACGGCAACGAAGTGTGGCTGGTTACCGGAACCGGCGCTCTTTTTGCCGCTTTCCCGCACGCTTACGCCACGGCTTTGTCCGGGTTTTATCCGGCAATGCTCCTTGTTTTATTCGCGCTGATTTTCCGGGCGGTTTCGATGGAGTTTCGCGCTCATGATGAGGGCAGAGCCTGGCTTTGGGAAAAAGCCCTTCTTGCGGGAAGCGGTTTGGCCACGCTGCTTTTCGGCGTTGCGCTGGGTAATGTGATATATGGCGTGCCGCTTGATTATAAGATGGAGTTCACGGGAAGTATTTTCACGCTGCTTCGTCCTGTTCCTCTTTTGTTTGGCGTTGTTGCTTTAGCCGCCATTCTTATGCAGGGAGCTTCTTACGCTGTTTTGAAAACGGAAGACGAATTACAGCTTCGCTGCCGGAGGGCTCTGGGCATTATATTGTGGGTGAACATGGCCACAGCAGCTGTCTATTTTGTCGTTATGGCGTTTATTTTTCCGTCGCTTTTATCCAACGCGCTGTTTTACGTGGCAATACTTCTTTCCATGCTTGGTCTGGCGGAGATACTTTTTTCTTTAAGAAATGAAAATGACCAGGCTTTGTTTTGGAAATCTTCTTTGTTTTTTTTGGGATTATGGATCGCGGCAACGGCCGCGCACTTCCCCAATCTTATAAAATCGGTTGACGCCCCCCATCTGAGCATTACCATTTATAATGGCTCAACAACTTTGTATACCCTGCAGGTGATGAGCGTTATCGCCCTGACCGGCATGCCCATTGTTATCTCGTATACCATTTTTGTTTACAGAATATTTAAGGGCAAAGTCCAAGCGCGCCACTATTGATGGTTTTTAGAAAAAAGCTTTTATAGGCGCGGCGGATACAAACCCGCGTCGGCTTTACTTATCTTTCCCGGTTTGTAAATAAAATAAAAAAGAAAGACCGAAATCAGACAAAGAAAGCCGAAAATTAAAAAAGCCGGAGCGTAAGAACCGGTGGTGTCAAATATTTTTCCGGCTAATGTCGGCGAAACAAAACCGGCAATACCGTTACTTAAGAAAAGCGTTGAATATACCGTTCCCATTTTCTCGGTTCCATACTGGTTGGCAACTTCAGCGGCGTAAAGAACGAGGCACGCGCTGTAATTAAACCCGGCTAAAATCGTAAACAGATAAAAAGTAGCGTTGCTTTTCACCAGAAAAGGCGCGGCAAGGATCACTATGGTGGTGCTGATAATTGATATAAGGATAACTTTTTTACCCTCTACCACGCCGCCCGCGAATCCCCATGCTAATCTTCCTATTGTGTTAAAAAGAGCAAGAACAGTTACGGCCATGCCAGCAACTACGACATCAAGTCCAAGCGAAAGACCAAAAGGTTTTATATTGCCGATGATCATTAAGCCCGCGCAAAAGCATGGGAAAATGCCGCATAAAAGCCCCAGGAATTTCCGGTCTTTAAACAGGGCGGACATATTTGTGTTCAAAATGGATTCAGGCTCATTAATCGCCTGCGGCGGGTTTTTTAAAAACATTGTGGCGATAGCCAGAACCGTTACAAAACCGAATCCCATATATTTAAAAATAGTCAAGACGCCTATTTGCTGAGAGAGAAGATATTCTCCAAACTGAGAAATAATCATCGCGCTGCCGCCGAATCCGGCAACCGCAAATCCCGTTACCATGCTTTTATGATTCGGGAACCATTTAACCGAGCAGGCGATAGGGCATAAATAGGCAAGCCCGACACCGGCGGGCGCCAAGATACCGAGAAAAATCAAAAGCGCCGGATAAGAACCGCTCGAGTAACCGGCTAATATATAACTGCTGCTGAAGATTATTCCTCCGATAAAGGCGGGAATTTTAGGACCCAGGCGATCCTGAATACGGCCTCCGAGAAAAATGAGAATAGTGGCCGCGAGCGA
>DHGA01000004.1 GCA_002402545.1 Syntrophaceae bacterium UBA4810 | reverse complement strand
TCTCCTTACAAACATCTTCTTAAGCCACGCTCCGGCGGCATCTCGTATGTTCTTTCCATGATGGGTAAAAACATGCGGAAACTTATCGATGTTACCATCGTTTATCCTGACGGAGTGGAGCATGCCTGGGGTTTTCTCTGCGGCAAAAAATCACGAATAATTGTGTGGATAGATGTATTGCCGATAGATTCAAGCCTTCGCGGACAGGATCCCGATGATCCGGAATACAAAAGCCGTTTCAACCGCTGGCTCAACGACCTTTGGGAGAAAAAAGATATTAAAATAACCAGACAGCTTGAACGGATAACAGCGCATGGCACCCGGACAAAATAATCTTCGTCCAAATTTGGCGGATGTTGCGGCATTCTGAAAGACGGTATAACCGTAGCGGTTTAGGGGGAAAAATGTTCTGGCGTTTATTAACGGGATGGAAGAAAAATAAAAAAATAATTATTTTTTTCAGTAAATATATAGTTTTTTAGAATCTTTACTTATTATAATTTTTTTCTTAATACATTCGCCAATTTAATGATAAACAAAATTATGTCGGGTTTTGTATTATAAAAAAATACTGTTATTGTTACAAATGAATTAACCTCAGACTAAACAACTATAATTCTACTTGTGCGCCAAGTTCAACAACCCGATTGGCAGGAATGCCGAAATAGGACGTTGGATTTCCTGCATTTCTGGACATCAACGCAAATAAAGATTTACGCCACCTCATCATTTTTGATTTTCCGCTGGTCAGAAGTGTTTCCCTCCCCAGGTAAAATGTTGTCGTCATCGGATCCGTAATTAATCCATACTGGGCGGCAATTTTCATAATCTGCGGCACATTNNAAACCATAGAATGCCTCAACGCGATAAAAGCCTTGACCCAAATCCTGAATTTTGATTCTTTCGCCCACGGGAACGATCGGGGCATCCTTCGCCATAATGGAAAGAAACACAACCTGTTCATGCAATACATGATTGTGTTTAACATTATGAAGCAGTGTCCGCGGCGTTCCTAAAGGCGACAAAGTCATAAAAACAGCCGTGCCGGTAACTCGCGGTATATAACTTCTCGGTAAATCAGTTAGAAAACTTTCTATTGACAATCTTGCGCCTACCAAATTGCGGTAGAGCTCTTCCCTGCCCTTTTTCCACGTGGTCATGACCAGCGCTATGATGGCCGCAACGAAGATGGGAAACCATCCTCCGTCGATAATTTTAAAGGTATTACCAACAAAAAACGCAACATCAAACGCGATAAATATTCCGACCAGGGGTATTACTTTCCAGAGCGGCCATCTCCTGTAATGCGTCAAAACAAGAAAGAAAAGCAAAGATGTAATGATCATGGTTCCCGTCACGGCAATTCCATAAGCGCCGGCCAATGAATTCGATTCCTTAAACCCGACAACCACACCGATACAGGCAAGCATCAATGTGTAATTTATGAAAGGAATGTATATTTGTCCCTGCATATCGCTTGAGGTATGAATAATCCGAACACGTGGACATAAACCCAACTGCACGGCCTGCTGCGTGAGTGAAAAAGTTCCTGATATTAACGCCTGAGAAGCTATTATTGTGGCAGCTGTGGAAAGTACGATCATTGGGTATAGCAACAATTCCGGTACGATTTTATAAAAAGGGCTAATATTCATTTCAGGATGCGCAAGCAACAGAGCCCCTTGCCCGAAATAGTTGCATAGCAACGAAGGAAAAACAAAAGAAAACCAGGACAAACGAATGGCATTCCTGCCGAAATGCCCCAAATCAGCATATAGCGCTTCACAACCGGTAATACACAGTACAATAGATCCGAGCACGACAATACCGTGCATACCGTTATTCATAAAAAATTCCAGAGCATATACCGGATTAAGCGCAAGAAGAACTGTAGGTTCACGCGTGATCTGCATTACGCCGAAAATACCAATGGACACAAACCAAAGCACCATGATTGGAGCAAATAATTTTCCAATATTAGCAGTTCCTTTGTACTGTAGTGAAAAAAGCAAAACAAGCACAATACAGGTCAAAGGCAAGATAAAAGGTGCCGCGGCCTTGGTAGCGACTTCGAGTCCTTCAATTGCTGAAAGAACAGATATAGCCGGAGTAATAACACCGTCTCCATAAAGAAGCCCCGCACCCAGAATTCCGGCAAACAAAAGAGCGGCTTGAGTAAGTCGGGACAGCTTTTTATCCGAAGTATTCAAAAGGCTGACTAGCGCAAAGATACCGCCTTCACCACGGTTATCTGCCCGAAGAATAAAAGTTAAATATTTAATACTAACAACAACGGTAATTGACCAGAAAACAAGAGACAAAACTCCCAAAATATTCATCGTGCTGGGGGTAATGGCGTGCTTGCCATGAAAACATGCTTTAATTGCGTAAAGCGGACTTGTCCCTATATCTCCAAAAACAACACCGATAGAGGCGATGGCCAGAAAAATGATTTTCTTATTGATCCGCGGGAGAGGAACTTCTCCTTTGGATTCATTAGATGAGTCATTTTCAGGATTTGATGATGGCATATAATGCTAAGAAGATTTCATAGGAAAGAATTATCAGATTGAACTGCTTTGTTTGGTTATACTCATCAAAGCCTGCAAAATTAACCGAAATACTAGGCTAAAAGTAAAAGAGATTACCCCGAGCTTTGTGATGTTCCCTAAAAAAATTAGCTCCTCCGTTCCCTTAACACAGGCTTAATTTGTATTGCAATTAAACCATCTTCATAAGCTTGTCAATCAACTTGTTACATTTATCGCATAAACATTTACTGAATATTATTAGGATGATACATAGTTATTTAGATAATTACGCTGTCTTTAAATGGCTATCTTTGTTTTTCAGCTAGCAAGGCGAATATTTAAGTACTATTGCCATCATCAAAGATACTGTTTCTCTTTAGTAAATAAACGGAGCAAAATAATCCGTCAAAAAGTTTAATATTTATTAATTACATAGCTCATTATATTGCCCGGCGGCAAATATTGTCCAGCAACCAATATTGCCTTGACCTAAAATCCTGTTGCTGCTTATATTATTTCTGTTTAAAATAACATTTACTCATGGCAAGTATGAAAGCGGGGAGAAAAGCTAAATGATTTGGAAATATTGGAATCGTTTAATGTACAACAGGAAATACCTAAGCCTGCAGGAACGCTTCCCAAATTATGAATTCGGCCGTGGAACCTATGATTCAGATCTGCGGGTTTCTTTTCGGAAGCATGGAGGAACTTTAAAGATTGGAGCATTCTGCTCTATTGCCAGCGGAGTAAAAATATTTCTCGGAGGAGAACATCGTTTCGAGTGGGCTACTACTTACCCTTTTCATGTCAAATGGCGCGCGGCAAAAAATATTAAAGTTCAAAAGAAAACAAAAGGAAACGTGGAAATCGGCAATGACGTTTGGATCGGCAGGGATGTGCTGATTTTAAGCGGAGTTAAAATTGGAGATGGCGCAGTTATTGGCGCCAGAGCCGTCGTGGCCAGTGATGTCCCACCCTACGCAATTACCGTGGGAAATCCTGCTAAAACAATAAGAAAAAGATTCAATGATAAAACAATCCAGCGCCTGCTGAATCTCAAGTGGTGGAATTGGGATGACCCTCGCATAACCAACGCGCTGCCAATGATGTTAAACGATGATATCAACGCTTTCCTGGACGCCGCAGAACAAAACAAAATATAAAGAATACTTCTATATTTTTTTGTAGTTCAAAGGCAGCAATTTCCGGTAAATCATCGCGAGGGCGGATAATCCGTCGTAAAATCTATAATTATTTCTTGCTCTTGCCGGATTAATCGCCCCTTTTACCCTAGTCTTTTTCCTTGTATT
>DHGA01000037.1:35052-106434 GCA_002402545.1 Syntrophaceae bacterium UBA4810 | reverse complement strand
CTGCACGCGACGGGAAAAGAATATGATCAGTCGATGAAAGCGGTCAGCCGCGCGCTGGGTATCGAACTGAAAGAGGTTGATGATTGGTCCTGTTGTGGAGCGTCCTCCGCGCATAACACGAATTTTGATTTGTCCGTGGCTCTGCCGGCGCGCAATCTTATTGCCGCGCAAAAAGACGCGATGGATGTCATGGTCCCTTGCGCCGCCTGCTTCAATCGTTTCAAAACCGCTGATCATTATATGAAAACCGACAAGGAACTTAAAAGCCGCGTAGAAAACGCTGTGGGCGCTAAATATCAGGGCGGCTTCGCTATACGAAATCCGATTGACGTGATTTATAATGAAATAGGCATTGATACGCTCGCGGCAAAAGTGGTCAAACCGCTGACGGGTCTAAAGCCCGTGTCTTATTACGGCTGCCTTCTGCTGCGTCCGCCGGAAGTATGCGAATTTGAAGATTACGAAAATCCTTTTATGATGGATAAGATGATGACCTCTCTCGGAAGCGACGTGAAGAACTGGTCTTATAAAACTGATTGCTGCGGCGGATCGCTGGCGATCAGCAAAACCAAAATTGTCGTGGATATGTGCGATAAACTTATGAACGCGGCGCGGGAAGCGGGGGCGAACTGCGTGGTGACCGCCTGTCCGCTTTGCATGGCCAATCTGGACATGCGGCCCAGCAGAAAACTTAAGCTGCCGGTGTTTTATTTTACTGAACTGATTTCTCTGGCCTTGAATTTACCGGAGGCGAAAGAAACTTTTAAATCGCATATTTTCGATCCGCAGCCGCTACTAAAGGAGCTGAGATTGATATAAACCGGAGTAATTAGCCGGAAAATTGAATTTGGTGAAGTGCAGAAAAAAATAAATTAGGAAAAATTATGGAAAAACGTTTGATCAAAAAAGACGCCCTGGCGGGGATTGCGAAGAAGATGACTGAAGGTTTCCTGGTTTGGGCGCCGGTGAAAAAAGAAGATAATGTTATTTTTGCGCCGCTTGGCAAAAGCGATGAGCCGTTTTTTTCTTATCTGAATTCCAAGAACGCGCCGAAAAATGTTTTCTTCCCGCACACGGAAACCATGATGAAATATACCCGCACCGGGCAGGGTATGGCCTTTTCCTCGGAAGTAAAAAAAGCGGATAAGTCGGTTTTATTCGGCGTGCGCCCGTGTGACGCGCATAGCTTCGTCCTTTTGGATAAACTTTTCGATCAGGAAAAGTATAAGGATGAATACTATATAGCCAAAAGGCAAAACACGACGGTCATTTCTCTGGCGTGTGTGACGCCTCCTTACACGAGCTGTTTTTGCACATCTGTGGACGGAGAGCCTGTTTCTTCCGACGGCGCGGATATTTTACTGACCGACATCGGCGGTGATTATCTGGCGGAATTTATTACACCCAAAGGAGAGGCACTGGCCAAATATTTCGGCGATACCAAAGCTGACGCGCAGGCGGACGCTAAGAAAGCGGACATTGCCGCCAAAGCAAAAGAAGCGATAAAATCGAAAATTCCGGCGCACGAGGTAAAACCGATTCTGGATGTCAATTTTGACAATCCCTTCTGGAACACAATTCACAGCAAGTGCCTGGCCTGCGGCACCTGCACCTATTTATGCCCGACTTGTCATTGTTTTGACATCAGCGACGAAGTAAAAGGTTCCGACGGCGTGCGTATCCGGTCGTGGGATTCGTGCATGTTTCCGATGTTTACAAAGGAGACGTCGGGCCACAATCCGCGTTCCTCGCAAAAGGAAAGATGGCGTCAGCGCACGATGCATAAGTTCAAATATTATGTGGATATGTTCAACGCGATTTCCTGCGTGGGCTGTGGCCGGTGCGTCATGTACTGCCCGGTGAATATTGATATACGAAAAATTGTTGAAGATATTTCTAAATTATAATCAGGGAGTTAGTAATGCAAAACCCGTATGTTCCTTATCCCGTTGTGGTGGATAAAATCATTACCGAAGTTGATACAAAAGACATTAAAACATTTCGTTTTAAGTTTGTTAATCCGGAAGATGAGAAAAAATACGCCTACATTCCCGGCCAGTTTGGCGAGCTTTCTATTTTCGGCAAGGGAGAATCTCCCATAGGGATCGCCTCGTCACCCACGCAAAAAGGCTATGTGGAATTCACTGTTATGAAAGCTGGTGTGGTTACGTCGGCATTACACGAGATGGAAGAAGGGACCCTGATGGGACTCCGCGGCCCTCTTGGTAACTCTTGGCCGCTGGAATTTTTACAGGGAAAGAACATTGTTATTGTCGGTGGCGGGTTTGCTTTTACTACACTGCGCTCTCTGATTAATTATATGCTTCATGAAGATAACCGCAAGCGCTTTGGCAATATCACGGTTATTTACGGTGCGCGTAATCCCGGATTATTGCTTTACAAGGATGAATTGGCCGAATGGGCCAAAAGAGCTGATCTGAATCTGAATGTTACCGTGGATAAAGGCGACGCTACGTGGAAAGGCAAAGAAGGTTTTGTCCCCGCGGTTTGCAAGGAAGTCGCTCCCAACAAAGAAAACGCGGTTGCTGTTATTTGCGGCCCCCCGGTGATGATTCGTTTTACGCTGCCGGTGTTTTTTGAGCTGGGCTTCTCTAAAGAAAATATTATTACCTCGCTGGAAATGCGCATGAAATGCGGTATCGGCAAGTGCGGCCGCTGTAACGTCGGCAGTAAATATGTCTGCAAGGACGGACCGGTATTTTCTCTGGCGGAGCTTGATAAGCTGACACCCGAATATTAGCTTCCCATATTTTTGTAATATCTCTAAAAATTTCAGTTCCTCTGTTTAGAGGTATGGCGAAGAAGTATCCGTTGGCGGGTTTTGGCGAGTTTAAATTTGCGGTTTGCTTTTTTATATGCTAGCAAGTGCATACGTTGCTTTAGGCGTATGGGGAGATATTAGATGTCACAAGCGGTTACTCCATATCTGGAAATGTCACAGGCGATTATTGAGGCAGGCGGTGAAGCGCTGAAGAAATGCTATCAGTGCGGCACCTGCTCCGGCACCTGTCCCTGGACGCCGATCACTCATTTTAATATACGCAAGCTGGTGCGTTACGGCCAACTTGGTTTTGACGGGATTGAAGATTTTATGTGGGGTTGTTCCACATGTAAATTCTGTGTGGATCGCTGTCCCCGAGGTGTGGAAATTATCGATATAGTGACGGCCATTCGCAATGTCTACAGCGGCGGGGGAATGCTGCCGCAGAGCCTGCGCGCTTTTGTCGGGTCTCTGTCGGCGCGCGGCAATCCCTGGTCGGGCGATCAGGCAAAAAGAAACGATTGGGCGAAAGAAAAATATCCTCTTTATAACAAAGAAATGGAATATCTTTTCTGGACTTGCTGCACTGTTTGTTACGATCCGCGCAATACACGGCTGGCCAGAGCCACCGCTGAATTGTTGAATCAGGCTGCTTTGAGTTGGGGCATTCCCTCAACAGATGTTAACTGCTGCGGCGAAAGTGTCAGAAAGGTTGGAGACCTGGAACTTTTCGAGCGGCTTAAAAACGTAAATTTAAACTATTTTCAGACAAACAGCGTCGCCAAAATGATTACCGTCTCTCCTCATTGTCTGGTAACATTCAAAAAAGAATACGGTGCAGATTATAATATCGCGCATTTCAGCGAGGTTCTCGCCTCTTTGATTAAAGAAGAAAAACTTAAACCGAAAAAAGATTTCGGCGGCATCAAGGTGACTTATCATGATCCCTGTTATCTTGGACGGCATAGCGGAATTTACGACGCGCCCCGTGATGTGATTAAATCATTGCCCGGTGTTGAACTGGTGGAAATGGAAAGAAACCGCGAACAGAGTATGTGCTGCGGCGGCGGCGGCGGCGGATTGTGGATGGAAAAATTAAAAGGCGAGCGCCTGAGCGATTTGCGCGTTGAAGAAGCTTTGGCGACAGGGGCGAATGTTTTGGCCACAGCTTGTCCTTACTGTATTACCATGTTTGAAGACAGCATCCGCACGCTTAACGTTGATGATAAAATTGTGGTCAAAGACGTAACGGAACTTTTCCTGGAAAGCATGGAAATTAATATTGATGAACCGGTCGGGGATGTGTGTGAAATCGTTTAAAAAAATTACGGGTAGCAGGAACCAATAGCGGAATACTATTATGAGCAGAATAGGCGTTTTTGTTTGCCATTGTGGTTTGAATATAGCCAAGACAATCCGGGTTAGCGAATTGGCGGAATTCGCTTCGACCCTGCCGGATGTTGTTGTTGCCCGTGATTACAGGTTCATGTGTTCCACTCCCGGCCAGGAAATGATCGCCAATGACATCAAAGAACATCGTCTGGACCGTGTGATTGTGACGGCCTGCTCTCCGCTGATGCACGAACATACTTTTCGCAAGGTTATAGAAAAAGCCGGTTTGAACCAGTACCTGCTGACCATTGTCAACATCCGCGAGCAGGTTTCCTGGGTGACCAGTGACATTGAAGAAGGCACAGCCAAAGCAAAGGCTCTTTTAAACGGCGCGGTTTACCGCGCGCGGCTTCTGTCGCCGCTTTCTTCCCGCGTTATTGATGTCAATTCCGATGTAATGGTGGTGGGTGGCGGTATCGCGGGTATCCAGGCGGCTTTAGAGCTGGCCAACACCGGCAAAAAAGTTTATCTGGTGGAAAAAAACTCCACCATCGGCGGCCATATGGCGCAGTTTGATAAAACCTTTCCCACGCTGGATTGTTCCGCCTGCATTCTGACCCCCAAGATGGACGCTGTTTTGCAGCATCCGAATATTACGTTGATGACCTATTGTGAAGTTAGCGAGGTTAAAGGTTTTGTCGGTAATTTTGATATAAAAATCCGGCAGAAGGCCCGCTATGTAAATCACGATAGGTGTAACGCGTGTCTCGCCTGTACGGAAAAATGTCCTGGTAAGGGTATTGCCGAGTGGGATGAGGGTTTGGTCAAGCGTAAGGCCATTCACATTCCTTTCCCGCAGGCCGTGCCGCAAAAACCTGTTATCGATAGAGAGCACTGCACTTTTTTCCTTAAGGGCAAATGCCGCCTGTGTGAAAAGGTGTGCGAGCATAAAGCCATAGATTTTGAACAGGAAGACACCTTCACTGAAATTAAGGTGGGCGCGGTCATTGTGGCCACCGGCTACAATTTAATGGATACCAAACCTCTTGTTCAATACGGTTACGGTAAGTATCCCGGCGTGTACAGCGCGCTCGAAGTGGAACGATTATTTAATTCCGCCGGTCCCACCGCAGGCAAAGTAACGATGCGGGACGGCAAGGAACCGCAGGCCATCGCTATTTTGCATTGCATCGGCAGCCGCGATAAAAATAATTATGAGCATTGCAGCCGCGTCTGCTGCATGTATTCGCTTAAGTTCGCTCATCTGTTCAAGGAAAAAACATCAGCCGATGTTTATCAGTTCTATATCGATATTCGCGCCGCAGGCAAAGGTTATGAAGAATTTTATAATCGCATTATTGAGGAAGATGTTAAATTTATTCGTGGTAAAGTCGCGCGCGTGGCCGAAAGCAGCGATGAGCCGGGGCGTCTGATTGTCGAGGCAGAAGACACCATTACCGGAAAATTCGTTAAGCTGCCGGTGGATATGGTTGTGCTTTCTCCGGCAATGATTCCCAGGGAAGATTCCAAAGATATCGGGCGCTTGTTTAATTTGAGCACGGATAAATATGGATTTTTTATGGAGCGGCATCCGAAGCTCGCGCCTTTAGCCACCATGTCCGAAGGGATTTTTATCGCCGGTGTTTGCCAGAGCCCCAAAGACATCCCCGACACAGTGGCGCAGGCCAACGGCGCGGCAGCGGAAGCGCTCACCATTGTTTCCAGAGAAAAAATGGAGCTTGAAGCAACAACGGCGATGGTTAATCCGGCTTCATGCTGCGGTTGCCAGAATTGTGTGCGCGTGTGTCCTTACGGAGCTCCGTCGTTTAATTATGAAAAAGGCGTATCCGAAATCAACGAAGCGTTGTGTAAAGGCTGCGGTTTGTGCGCTTCTGTTTGCCCGACCTCGGCGATTATCGCGCGGCACTTTACCAATGAGCAGGTATTGGCGGAGATCGAAGGCCTTATGGAGTTCTAAGTATGCCGTTGAAAAGCGCCCATCTGCTTTGTTCCGCTTCAGCCTTCGTCGTTGCGGCGTATGAAACTATACGCCTCACTCCTCAGGCTTCGCGGGCCGCGCATCTGGGACACTTTTGAACGGCACATAAAAAAATTGCGTTTTGTAGAAAAGGATAATTTTTTATGTCATTTGAACCGAAAATACTGGGCATCGCCTGTAACTGGTGCACTTATACCGGCGCGGATTTGGCAGGGACAACCCGCCTGCATTATCCGCAGAATCTCCGGGTGGTTCGGGTGATGTGTTCCAGTCGCATTAATCCTTCGTTTATTTTCCGCGCGTTTCAGCTCGGCGCTGACGGCGTGCTGGTGGGCGGTTGCCATCCCGGCGACTGTCACTATAACACGGGAAATCTTTACGCCAGAAGAAGACTGGCCGTAACCAAAAAAATACTGGAGTTTGCGGGATTGGAGCCGGGAAGATTCCGTGTGGAGTGGATTTCCGCCTCGGAAGGCAATAAGTTCGCGGAAGTGGTCCAGGAATTTACCGCTCAGATAAAAGAGCTTGGCCCTCAGCAAAAGCTAAAGATAGAGCAGCTTCAGGAGAAAGCATGACTGATTTCAGGCAGATTGAAAACAACTTAAAAAAAGAAGCAAAAAGATTGCTGGAAGCAGGCGAAGTAGCCGTGGTGCTGGCTTACGGCAGGGGCTATGATGAAAAGCACCCCATGCCTTTTGCCGCAAAAGCCATTGCCCATGTTGAGAGTCTCGTCTTTAACGAATACTGTAATTTTAACATGGCCAGGTATTTAATGCGTTATCCCTGGGGAACAAAAATCGCCATTGCCGCCAAAGCGGCGGACAGCCGCGCGATTATTCAGCTTGTTCAGGAAGAAAAAGTCCGACGTGAAGACTTGGTTATTATGGGCATTCCCGCGTACGGCATGAAAAATCAAAAAACAAACGAAGTTATCGATAGCAAAACTACCGGCGGACTTTATAATCCGGTGATTTATGATATTTTGCTGGGTGAAGAAATTCATGGCCAAAAAATTATCTCGCCTTATGAAGTGCTGGCCGAATACGAGGCGATGGACAAGGAAGAACGCTGGGCTTTTTGGAAGAAAGAATTTGATAAATGTATCCGCTGTTACGCCTGCCGCAAGGCCTGCCCGATGTGCTATTGCGATCCCTGTTTTATTGATCAAAACAAACCACGCTGGGCGGATAAGGCCCCACAGTCACCCGGCAATATGATGTATCATCTCACCAGATTCCATCACCTGGCCGGCCGCTGTATAGATTGCGGCGAATGTTCACGCGCCTGTCCCGTGGATATTCCTTTGTATCTGTTCCATAAAAAAGTAGCCAAGGAATGTGAAGAGATGTTCGGACAGGCGGCGGGAATGAAGCTGGAGGATAAACCGGCGCTGGTTGATTTCCGCGTTGAGGATTCCGATAAGATTCTGGAGTAAGGAGAGGTTTGTGTTGAAAAAAATTTCCATAAATAAAATATCCGAGCTGGCTGCCGCGTTAATGGATAAAGGGTTGCTGCTGGCGCCGGTGAAGGAAATTTCCGGCTACAATTTTGTGGAAATTAAGGATCCAAAGCAGGTTGATCTGGATTTTCATAACACAATAGCCAGCCCGAAAGCGGCCTTTTTCCCCCACAAAGAAGATTTTATCAAATACGAAACAGGCAAGCCCATTGATACCGCTTCTGTGGTCGCGTTGAATTTGCCGCCGGCATTTCTTTTTGGGGCGCGTCCGTGTGACGTGAAAAGCTTCGAAATAATGGATATACATTTTAACGCGTCGGGAATCGTCGATCCTTTCTGGAAACAAAGAAGAGAAACGGCGGTAATTTTCGGTTACGCCTTTGATCTGGAAAAGCCCGCCCAGCCGGAGGAATTTTACCAGACGCTGGGCATTGGCGCGGCTGATCCTGAAGGCTCTGATGTCTTCATGGTTAAAAAGGGAGGCGATCTGCTGCTTAATAGCGTTACCCCGAAAGGCGAAAAAATTCTTGCCGAACTGAAAGTGCTCAATGAGGGCAAGGCAGCTGATAAAAAGTATTACGAGGAATATATTAAAAAAGGGAAAGAATATAAAACACGCAGCATGTGTCTGGAGCCGGGAGCAATTACCAAAAAGCTGGAAGACCTTTTTTATAATACTGATTTTTGGACCCGAGTTTCCTCCGCGTGCATTAGTTGCGGTGTCTGCACTTTTGTCTGCCCGACCTGTTATTGTTTTGATATTTGTGACGACACCCTGTTTGCTCAGGGGATAAGGCGCCGTGTTTGGGACGCCTGCATGTTTACAGATTTCACGCTGGAAGCGAGCGGGCATAATCCCCGCACGCACGTTTATCAGAGATTAAGACAGAAAATAAATCATAAATATTCATACCATGTAAGAAAATACGGCGTAATCTCCTGCGTGGGCTGTGGCCGCTGCACAAAACATTGTCCCGTGAATATAGATATCTATTCCCTTATAGAAGACGCGATGAAGGCGTGATAATGAAGAGGATTGAAGCATAAATGATTAATAAAAACCCCTATATACCTGTGCCGGTGGAGATAACGAAAATTATCGATGAAGTGGATACGCACGACATCAAAACATTCCGGCTGGTTTTCTTGAATAAAGATGATGAAGCAAACTTCAAATACCTGCCGGGGCAGTTTGCCGAACTGTCAATTTACGGGAAAGGCGAATCGCCGATAGGCATTGCTTCGTCACCGACCGAGCCGGGATACGTCGAATTCACGGTTATGCGCATGGGCGCCGTTGTTCCCGGAACGGTAACTTCGGCCCTGCATGATTTGGATGAGGGCGCAAAAATTGGAATCAGAGGGCCATTGGGTAATTCATGGCCGATTGAATTTCTGGAGAAAAAAAATATCGTTGTCGTGGGCGGCGGATTTGCCTTTACCACGCTCAGATCGCTCATCAACTACATGCTGCACAAGGATAACCGCAAGCGTTTCGGAGATATCACCGTTATTTACGGGGCGAGAAACCCGGGGCTGCTTTTATATAAGGATGAACTTGCCGCCTGGGAAAAGAGAGACGATATAAATTCAATCATTACAGTTGATAAAGGTGATGAAGCATGGCAAGGCAGGGAAGGTTTTGTTCCGGCCGTGTGCAAAGAAGTTGCTCCCTCGCCGAAAAATTCTGTGGCATTAATCTGCGGGCCGCCCGTTATGATCAAGTTTACTCTGCCGGTATTTTTTGAGTTGGGCTTTTCCAAAGAAAATATTCTGACATCGCTCGAGATGCGTATGAAATGCGGCATCGGCAAATGCGGCCGCTGCAATGTGGGTTACAAATACGTCTGTTCCGATGGGCCGGTCTTTTCATTGGGCGAACTCGACGAACTGCCGCGCGATTTCTGATAACACCTTTGATGACACCTTAAAATGCCCATATGCTGCGTTGCGCCGTGTTCGCGTCGCTGCGACCTACGAAAAAGCAGGCCTCACTTTGCGATACTCGCGCGCCTTGCCTCTGGAGCATTTTACGGAGTCATCTCAAGGATAAATATTTGCACCACAATTGTCATTGCGGGGCGCGATAAGCGCTGAATCAATCTCTTGGTTTGTCATTCCGGGCAAGCGCAGCGCGACCCGGAATCCAGGATCATAAAAATTATGGATTCCCGCCTTCGCGGGAATGACGGCCTATGCGGGTTTTAGTAAAAAATTAATTGATTATCAACCCGATTGCCCGCCAGAAAAAATAAATTCCGAAGCCGATAAGAAAAAATCCGGCGATTAAAGAAATAAACCTCACAAATTTATCAGTAATTATTTTTTTACCCCAATGCAGCGCCGCAGAGATAAAAATCACCCAGATAAAACAGCCCAGCAAAATAGTAAGGCAGGATAAATAAGCGGATAGGCTTGTTTGCGTTTCTGCCTGTGAGGCCAGCAGCGCTCCGAAAATACCTGTCCACCAGACAATGGTTATCGGGCAGGAAATGGTTATAACGTAACCCGCGGCATAGGAATTTTTAAAAAGCCGCCGTGGTTCATTTTCTGTAATCGCTTTTTTATGAAAGAATTCTCTTATGCTCATCAAGCCGAGATAAACCAGAACAAAACTTCCCAAAAATCCAAGAATTATTTTTAAAGGGGCAATATTCAGAAAGGCGGCCAGCCCGAAAAAAATCAGTGTCAGATAGGTGGCATCCGCGCTCATCGCTCCCGCGCCGGTGAGAAAAGCCTGTTTGAATCCTGATTTCAGCCCGCGTTTGATGATTTCCAGATTAACCGGCCCGATTGGCGCGGCCAAGCTTAGTCCTAAAAGTATGTTTTGCAGCAGCGTGTATTTTTCCAAAATAATAAAGTCACTTTTCTGAATTTGTCATCGCATCGCGGCGAAAGCCGCTGTGGCAATCATGACATGTGGCCTATAACACGCGGTGTTTCTTTTAACAATATTGTGAGAGAGAAATTATTCTTTAAGATTATTGAAATTGGGCGGCGGCTTATAAAACCGCCGCCCAATAAAGAAAGTAAGATTAAACTTATTAACCTGCTGGAATTCAGGTTATCTTCGCGGCTGTTGTACCTGAGGGTTTATACCCGGCTGTTGATCCTCCGGTTCCTCCTCCGGTTGAATCACAGGCTTTCTTTGCGGCTTTTGAACCTGAGGTTTCCTCTGCGGCTGTTTAATATCCGGCTGCTGCGGTGGCTGAACCTGCGGTTCTTGAATCCGCGGCTTTCTTTGCGGTTGCTTACTTAAAGGCTGCCGCTGAGGCTGTTTTATTTCAGGCTGCTGTGATGGCGGAACTTGTGGCTGCTGAACCTGCGGCTGGCTTTGCGGCTGTTGTCCCCAAGGCTGCCGCTGAGGCTGCTGGATCTCGGGCTGTTGCGGTGGCTGTTGTATCTCAGGCTGCCGCTGTGGTTGCCTGAATTCAGGTCTTTTTTCATACTCGTTTTGCCTCTGTCTTCTTAGCTCCTGCCTTTGCTCTTGCGGACGAGGCTTATATTTCTGAACATTCCAGGTTTTTCTGCTTTCCCAATACCGGTCGTTTCTCCAGTTTTGCCAGTTTTTGTTAAGCCGGTCGTGAGGAATCCGTTCATAGTTCCATCGATGACCACGCCAGTGCCGGTCTCTGTAATATCCTCTCCAGCCTGGATCTACGTCATAGTAAAAAACCGGAATAGCGTTAAAAATAACCCAACCCCGGTTATAATAAGGTGAGCGGTACCAGCGGCCCTGCCACGGACGCCACCACCAGCCACTCCAGAAAAATAAGTCTATGTCTATATGGGGAACAACGTAAACATCATCTGTATCCGGTATGACTACCACATGAGGAGGTGTTTGGAACACAATCGGAGGTGGTTCATAAACTCCGCCTCCGCTGGGGGTTTCATACACAGGCGCGGTTACATAACATGCCTGGAAAATCGATAATATCAGCAGGGTAGTAATTATTTTTAAAAAGTAAAATTTTTTCATGGCATTTTCCTTTCTTTGATCAAATGCTTTGTTATCAAACAATCTTTCCTTAAAGAACGCGCTATAAAAAGAGCTTTTATGGCCACATCATTTTAGCAATTGTGAAGGTAAAAGTAACATCTTCTTATGGGTTATGTCAAATATGGACTTCAGGAAGAACTGACTGCTGAAAGCACCCGCGCATTTTGAGGATTTGGTTTTAGATAGCGACACCAAAAAGAGGTTTGTAATTTATAGAAAGCCTTAATGTCTTTTTATTATTGATTTTTTAAGATGTTTGCTCTAGTGTGCGTTACTTATTTGCCAAGGACACATACAACATGCAATATACGAAAACAGCGCTGCAAAACGGATATGCCAATCAGATTCTTTCGATAGATTTACAAGACGGCAAAATTGCCGCCCATTCATTGGAGCCGCGGATCAGAGATTATTTTATCGGCGGCCGGGGGCTGGGGCTTTATCTGCTGCATAAAAAAATAAACGGTAAAACAAACGCCTTTGCTCCGGAAAATCCCCTGATCTTTGCGCCGGGGCCTCTGGGCGGCATTCCTCAATTTCCCGGCACAAGCAAATGTATGGCTATTTCCTTGTCGCCCCTTACGCATATTCCGGGCGTCTCGAATTTCGGTGGTCATTTCGGCGCGTATCTGAAATACGCGGGATTCGACGCGCTGGAGATAACCGGCATTGCCCCAGATAATACCATGATTGTAATCGACAGCGTCAAGGGTGAAATATCCATAAAAAAAGCTCCGGTTATTGATCAGGTCTTCGAGCTGGAAAAAGTTATCATTGAGCAGTTTACCGCCGCCGGTTATGAAAAAAAGAATATCGTTTTTTTAACCACAGGGATCGGCGCGGCCAATACGTCCTATGGCTGTATCAACAGTCATTATTATGATGCTGTTAAACCTGTTGATGGAACAAAAGGCCTTTACCGCAGCAAGCAGGCGGGACGCACCGGTCTTGGTTCAGTGATGATTCAAAAAAATCTCCGCGCCGTTGTTGTTCTTGCCGATTATCCACGGGGTGAAAATCCGTATGGCGCGGCCGATTGGGATAAGGTGAAAAAGGCGGGCGCGAAACTACACCATGTTGTCAAAGAGGTAGATCCGCAGTCGCTCAAGATGTACCGCAAAGGCTCCGCTGGCTTGATCGCGTTTATGAATAAGGAAGACTATAAATCCTTACCGGTGAACAATTATCAGTTCGGCTCGCATCCGCAAGCGGATCAGATCTGCGGCAAATTTTACGCCGAGCATCTTTTTGATCATCGCGGCATGGACGGATGCTTTCCCGGCTGTAATTTAAGATGCACCAAAGGCGGCTGGGTAACGTTGACATCAGGTGAACACAAAGGCCGCAAAGTATGGGTGGATGGCCCAGAATATGAAACAGCCGCCGGTTTCGGTTCCAACCTGGGCATGTGGCGTCCGGAATTTATTATGGAGGCAAACTGGCATTGCGATAATTATGGGATAGATACCATCACCACCGCTGTAATTATGGCCTTTTTAATGGAATGCTACCAGCGCGGCTTTTTGACCAAAGAAGGTACAGATGAATTCGAACTGAACTGGGGCGATGAACAAGCCGCGCTGACATTTATTCATCAGCTTGCCTGCGAGGGAACTGATTTAACTAAAGTCGCAGGCGCGGGCATGCTTGATCTGATCACATGGATTGCTTCTCAATACACCAAAAGAACCGGTAAGCCCAATCCCAAAAAAGAACTGGAACGATTTGCCATGCAGACTAAGGGGCTGCCTTTTTCTCTTTATCGAACGCACCGGTCGTTATCCATGCAGGCATCTTATGCCGCCGCAAGCGATATCGGGGCGCATCATGCCGCCGCCTGGCTGATTAAAGCCGATTTGCTGGGCGCGTTTCCGACATTTCAGGATAAGGCAAAAGCGCTGATTACTTATCCGCGTGTGCGCCTGGGCAATGACAATCTGGGCCTGTGCAAATTGCCTTGGGTGGATGTTTTTAATCCTGAATCAGAAAAGCGCAAGAATACGGATATTTACATCAATCCCGCCTCGCAGGAAATCTACGCGGATTTTTATAACGGCATGCTGGGCACAAATATGACCTGGGAAAAAATATTCGAGCAGACAGACAGAGACATTAATTTACAGCGGGTGATGAATGTAATGACCTACGGGAAGAACACGGGCGAACAAGACTGGATTCCTGACAGAGCCATTGGCCCGACAGAAGATAACCTCTATGAAACAGAAAAAGATTATCACGATCAGCAGCTAGGCATTATTCTCAATAAGCCCCTGGCGGAAATTCAAAAAATGAAAACCGCTGAAAAGCGCGAAATTCTGATCAAGCACAGAAAAGAAGAATTAAAAAAACTGATCAGCGTGTATTATGAGGAACGCGGCTGGAGCGCCGCCGGCATTCCGAAAGTAGAAACTCTCAAACTAATCGGCCTGTGGTATTTCCTGAACGAGGAGACAAAAACAAAAATCACCAAAATGAACGGACAATAAAACTAACTGGACGCTGTTCCTCGTTTTTCTATTCTCTGTTTGGCATTAAACAAGATAGACTAGTTAATCAATTTTTATGTTTTTGTTTGTTTACGTTGAGGAAACTAATCTTTTCAATACTTCATATGCTTTTCTTGCCCCGTTAATCGCGCGATGAGGAATTTGTTCCTCTTCAAGGCCAAGAAATGATGAAATTTTATCCAAACTAAATTTTTCAATATTTGATTTTCTCAATAATACCCATGCCATGGTAAAAAGATCCAACCGATGATAATCCATTTTATTCTCAACCCCGGTTATATGAAAAGCCTCATTAATGAAAGACCAATCAAAGGTAACATTATGTGAGCAAAAAAGCGCACCAGAGGTTTTGTGGCTATATAGCTCCATTGTCTCTTTGAGACTTATTGAATCCTGCCAATCAATTGCGTTGTACCCATTTAGTTTTAGGGCACTTTCTGATGCTGTCTCAATGTGTTCTGGCTTCACTTTCAAATCAAGACTATCTAAAATTATAAGTGAGTGCTGGTCAATTAATATTAACCCAATTTCTATGATCTCGTGTAATCTTGGATCAGTTCCAGTAGTCTCCAGATCAGTAATCGCAATTGAGGAAAACAAAGAGGCTTTTGCCATTCTTCAGTACTCTCAGGACTATATAGATCTATTCTTCAAATCTTGCAGCTTTGCTCGCGTTTCGACAAGAAAATCTGATAATGTTTTGTTTCCAAGGGCAGCCAAAAATTCCATATAATTCTCCTCACAACGATGCCTCCATGCTGCCCAACAGCCTGTCGGAGTAGCCCTTTGTTCAGACGGCAATCTATTGAAGGATATAAGAAGAATGGTACATATTACAAAAACAGATAAGATGATTCCTTGCCCTGCGGTATTTGATAGCGGATTTTCTAAATAGAATATATTCAGAAATAAAAGCAAGAAAGAAAGAAATAGCAAGACATAAAATGTTGGTTTTAATAAATAAACGAATAGACAATTATAGTGAACTTTAGTAGTTGCAAGATATAATTCATGCTGTGGCTCACTATCAAATTGCCAGCAATCGTAATAATTTATAAAGACCTGAGTGGCATATTTAGGATCTACCTTCAACTTCGTAACCAACTTGTTACTTGGAAATTCTCCTCTAAAATAGAGAGACGCGGTAGAGTTGCCATAGAGCAAAGGATCGCCGATTAGAAACCGTCCAAATGTTGTAACAATTACACTTGAAGTTATGAATGTGAAAATCACGCCTCCAATATTTTTTGCCACACCGATTCGTGAGGCTATCCACACGGTGACTGAATCAGGAATGAAGAAAAATACCCAAAAGAAAATAACAGCAAACATAATCAAGAGTAATTTGGCCTCCCATTTTAAAAAATGATTTCTCCATGACACATGTTTTGGCTTCTTATTCGAGTCCTGCATACTACATTCCTCCTTTAAATTTCTACCTTTTTATCTTTGCAATCCAATAATCACTTTTAAAACTGATTTTTTCTGCAGTTCCTAAACAACAAATTAGTCAATGGCGTTGATTAATTCTTCTGTTCCACCAAATCTGATCAGAAACTCCCCATAACTGGATTTAAATAAGTCCTGTAGAACTTCTTCCAGTGTCTTCTCGGAACGGTTATTATCGTTTAGGTAATAGTTATAGTTTTTTTGCTTAAGTATTGAGAATAAGAACAGTGTATGAAAATAGACCTGAGCCACATATTTATTATCTGCTACTCTCAAAGCTTCATCTCCATCAAATTTTGATTTATAAGTTCTCAGCAGGCTGCTATCCATATTTATGAATATTTTTTCAAGTTCATCATTTTCATTAGAAAGTGGATACATTATCTCTTGCTCATCAAAAGAAACGCCCAACCCAGCGACATTATCCCAAGTCGTAACATTTTCTCTTTCATCTTTGTAAACAAGAATTAGCTCTGGTAATCCAATTTGAGGCGCGTCAGGCCCTTCAAGCTTTGGTTCTTTTTCTTTCATTTTTTCAATTTTTACATAAAAAATCGTTTCTATTGCTTCTTCTGGAGAAACGATAGAAGACAGGCTAGCTTGGATCTGCAGCTCATCCCCGACCTTGAGATTGTCTTTTGGTTGAAGATTTACTCTTATAGTGCCGTCATGGGGATTAGACTTGACAACTTGAAAGTAATCTTCAATTTCTGTGGGCGGAACAATATCATCACCCCTTCCACCTTTGGAACCTTGCCTTAAAACATAAATCTTTAATTCTCCTCTATCTTTGATCCTATCAAAATATTCATTTTCCACATCAGTGCTGAATTTTATAGTCCGATTATATCCGAGTGAAATAGTTTTTATAACTTTCCCATCTTTATCAGGCTTACCCTCTATTTTAAAAATAGAAGGAAAACGATGGGATATAAAAGGTTCTTTATTTTCTGCATTTTTTTTCTTTTTATCCTTCTTTTTCTTTTCATTCTTTTTATCCTTACATATATCTTCCAGCTTGAATGTCTGTTTAAGCAGCTTAAGCATCTCAGGATTTAAAGGAAGATCTTTTGAAAATGCTTTTAGAATATCATTCGCATTACTCGTTTCAGCAGAGAAAGAATCTTTACGTTGCTTATAAATGTCATTTAATTCGCTCTTTTTCAACCTGTCAGCAAGAATCTGCCTAACCTCTTCTGCTTCTTTCCCATTTTTAAGACGATCTCTTGAAGCCATAAATAGGTTGTTTCTTAAATGTAGATTTAAATTGGTACAATCAACGTGAATCAATAGATAGTCTTTAAATAACTTCCACTTCAATGCTCTTGTTATAAATTCAGATGTATAGTAACCATGAACTTGACCATTAAGGCTGAAAGCAACACTCATGTTATTTTTAAAAAATTCATTTTGTATAGTCTCTTTAAATTCTTTTACTGATTTTTCTTCATTGTGTAATTTAAATAGTGTAGCATAAACCTTAATATTACCAATATCTTGATTCCCCGTAATATTGAGAGTTATTTGTCGTTCAACATACTTTGATGATTGATCCTGTATCCTATTTGATAGACCGAACATCACACGCTCCAGACCTGTATCATGCTGGTATCTTTCCTTACGGTCGATGATGTAGATAGGTAATGCGGGTTTATGAAGATATTCATTAATGCTTTGATTTAGATCTCTTGAAATAACCGATCTGCTGCCTGGTGGTAAATCATAGGAATAAAGTTTAATAATAGTACCAGTTTTGAATTTCCTTTTATATAAATTTAAATCTAATTCTTCAATTGGAAAATCAGGTATTTTACCATTGGGGCAGAAATATTCATAATAAGTATTTTTCTTGGTTTGTCCCTCCTCTTTTGTTAAAGGGTGCATCCTTACTAGCGTGAAGCCGAAGTTTCCTTTATTGTCAAATCTTTTTGAACCGATTAGCTGATAGCGCTTTTCTCCACAATGTACAATAGCGCCAGCGCCGCCCATATTATATTTGCCTTGAACAAATTTAATGTCGTTCTTGTTGCCTGCAAGAAGAGAAATAAAAGTATTTGGGAATTCCTGGGGATCTTGCCCTTCGCCATCATCGTATATAATAATCGAGGTGTTCATTCTAGGGCTCTTTGGATCGGCAAGTATCTGAATATCTTCTGCTATAGTATTTCGATACATCTGTAAGTCAAAATTTTCATACTCATAAAATTTTCGAACTGCTTCATCCATCGTTTTAGGAGCTGCGGAGGACATTGGGTTGACATCAGCTTCATAACATTTCTTCATTAATAGGGCATCAATAGAATTTGTTAATTTCTCAACAAGCGCAGCCACCGGACTAGCTTGTTGATTCTCCACAACACTAAAATTGCTTTCAGTGCCACCATATGGACGCCAACTTATTGAATCTTTAAAAATAGCATTGTTCTTCACAATTGATTCAACTACATCTTCAGTAGGGGCATCGTACAAATGTCTGAAAAGTTCTTGCATCATCGAAGATCACCTCCAAAAACCTGCTACAAGGAGTATGTCCAAAAAAAGATAGCACCAACGCATGCTCAATGCGGTAGAGTAAAGAATTGCCTCATCATGCATCTTGTCATCACGCAAAACCAGTCCATAATGTAGAATACAAGTGGGGCCAGTCTTTCATTACAAGCCATGCTTATTTCCAAGTTGTCTTATTTTACTTAATAAATCAGAAATTGTTGGACGATCAGATTTATTGAAATATAATGCCGGTTTGAGTAAGTTACCATAAATATCATTGTGATAAGAATGCCAATCACGGATTGATGTAATTCCGTTTGGTATTTCGCCCTGTAAAACAAACCAAAACACTTTTCCTAATTGGAAAATATCTGATCCTTCATCAATATTACAGTCGATATTATATGCTTCTCTACAATGTTCGAGTGCACGCGCTTTATTGACTGCCTCTGGTGACATCCATGGCCAGGGGCCAATTTTTTCATTATGATCATCAATTATAAAATCATCAGTTCGATAAGCTATCAACCCTAAATCTGCTACTTTCCAAATACCCCCACAAAATAAGATGTTTTCAGGCTTAATATCTCTATGATAAATCCCCAAATCATGAAGTTGCTTAAAGCTTTGTAACAGCTCAAAACACAAGACCAGTTTCTGTTGCAGACTCAAATCCTGTTGGTCTTCTAGAAAATTGAGTAATGTGTAGTCAGCTTTTTCCATTATAAAACAACGAAATTGTTTTTCTTTATACTTAAGCCAGCCATCAGTAATAAGATCTATAACACGACTCTTCACTACTTCAGAGTTAATTTTCTTAAACGCTAGAATTTCTCTTTCAAATCTCTCTTTGCGTTTAAGGTTCCGCTCATTTTCATCATCTTTGGGGAAGTTACATATTTTAATTGCTAACGGCTCGCTATCATCATCATCAGCTCTTTTTGCAAGAAAAACAGTGGAATTAACCCCACGACCTTTTTTCTCATCGGATGGCTCGATAGGTAATAGCTCATATGTAATATTATCTATTTCAATAAAATCCTTTTTGGTTGAAACGCCGTCCAAAATAAAATTTCGTCGTTTGAAATGCATACTTAAGCGACTCCGGAGTTATCATTAACCAAATTCAATTTTTCCAAAGGAAGCAATAAAAACCCCCAATTCTTTTCAAATTTGTTTTTTTCAAATTTAAAATACTCAGCAATAGCCAACTGCGTTTTATTAGGGATGCTATCTTTGTTAAGAAATAAATCTTGAAAGAATTGGTGTCGGCGATCTCGAGCATTTTTCGAGTTTGATTGAGAGACACAATTAAGGGCATATTCTCTTAGAGGCTCACACATTTCCTGATAGGGACGAATATGAGAACTTAGAGCTAGTAATGTCTTGTAAAAATATTCAAATGCTTCTTTTGGCAGCCTTTTATTTAAATAAATAAAAGCAAACAATGTATAAAAATCGTTCTTTTGTTTGAACCGTGTTTTAAATATTGGTGCTATTTTTTCGAAATTATTTATTAATTTGAGTACTTCAAACAGATCTTTTTTTAACTTGTCCTCTTCTTCAGAATTAATATCTTTTTCATACAGCTCATCAACCTTCTCTTTCTTATCTGAAAAGCCATATTGCAGAAATGCTAAGAGTTCTGAAACAAAATCAATATCATTCATTCTATCTGATGAGCGTTCTGTAAAAAGTCGAAGTGATTCAAATTCTGCAGAGTTTGCTAAAAAAGTTGCTAGTTTCAAAACGCGTGTATCGCTATATCCTGCTTTGCGTAATTCCGGCGCATTAAGACGCAAGCCTGACGAATTCACTAAGACGTAAAAGTTTTCGATGTCTCTTTGGTCTACCCCTTGATCAATAATGCATACATTAAGTTTATATTCCTCAAAATAACGCATGAAGTCTTTAGCTTGAGCGGATGATTTAACGTGCGGAGAGAGAATCTGTCCATCTTCATCTCTTAAGTCACCTAAGGAATATGCTAGAATTGATCGAGATCGCTGTTGGCCATCAACCATTTCATAATTATTTTTATCTCTTTTATGAACAAAAAAGTTTGGAAGTGGATAACCACTTTTAATTGTACTAATTAGGCGGCGCTGAGCTGCCATGGACCAAATCGTATTTCTTTGATAACTTGGGCTGAGATCAAGGTGCCCCCTATTGTAAAGATTTAACAATTCTTTAATTGACCAAGTAGTAAAAATAAATTTTATACTGTATTGAGTCAATGTTCCTCCTTATAGTTGACAGATCAAACAAGATTTTGGCTCACTATCATCAATCTCTAATCCAGCAAATACCTCTACGAGTTTCTTATTCGGACGCGATTGCTTATGTCGCGCAATTATTTCTTTGTGTTTTTCTTTAATCCTCTCAATGTTTTCCGGTTTGCGCAATTCGCTGAGGGGCATATTCTGAATCCACGTAAATGTCTTACCAGGCTCATGCCTTATTTTTTCGTATGATTGTGCCTTATCAAAAAGTCGTGGATAATTTTCAAGCAAAAGGACCCATTCTATTGGTTTCTGAAAAAAACAAAAATAACACCCGGAATGTGATCGTCCCCAATTAAGATATGGCGGTAGACCAATGCCACTATCTATCAGTATTTTCATTACACCATCATAATCAATGCCATGCTCTTTAAAGGGAAAAACAGCTTTAATATTTGGTTTTGTACTAATATAGCCAACACGATCTTCATCGGCTCGAATACCGACATAACTCACCACATTCCCACCACCGACATATTCCTCAAAGGGGCGCAACTTTAGCAATTTAGTGCACCACCGCATATTTGGTGCAGGGAGATAGCCATTGAATACTTCAAGCCAGTGATCAAATGTTGCATTTGGATTAAGACGAATAATCTTTTTACCCAAATAAGCTTCTACTTGATTTAAATAATTGATTGTTTCATCAAGTTCACTTCCGGTATCGCAGAAAACATATTCCATGTCTGGAACCTTATCGCGCATAAAAAGAGCTAGGGCTGTGCTATCCTTGCCACCAGATAGTCCTAATATGTGTCTTTCGGTCATTTATCTTCCTCGATTGATTTTAAACGAGTCCAGATAGCACGCGAGGCTGCTGCTACGCCGAGACGTTCATTTTTTTCAATTATTTCTGCTATCTGATTTTGGATATTTTTCAAAACATTTTCTTCTTGCACATCAAAATGAATTACTTCCTGACGCTCTGATCCATCAGCCTTAGTAACCGCAATCCGTAAACTAGTTTTAGATTTACCACCACCATTCGCGTAAACGATACTTTCAGCCCTTTTAAAGCGGCTAGAAATGTTTTCTAATTCTCTTTGAAAGGTATCTTCATCATCATCTTTCCATCTGCTTGGTGGTCGTAATGCGAGTAGACTCCCGACGGATTCCAACCATTCAGACTCAGATAACCCCTCATCAAATATTCTGAAAGCAAATGCTTTCAACTTGCTTTCTTCTATCTGTAAAAGCAATTGTTCAGCACGGGCAGCTAAATTTGAACGATATTGACCGGCACGCTGATCGCTATATCCAAATTCTTTTGCTATACCCTTATCAATCCGGCGTTGAAGATTTATAAAAGTGCCTCGAAGTTCATCAAGCGATCCTTTGAGTTTTTCCACAAATTGCTGAGCTTCTTTTATAGCTACCGGCTTGTTTACTTCAAATGCGTGAAAACCGCATGCAACGGGCAAATCATGAAATATCATTCGTACAGGCTCACGAGCATCCATTATAACCGTCCGAACAGCCAAAGCCTTTGCAGAAATACGCTTCGTGTTGAGAACATAATCAGGTAAATGAGCAACAAACTGGCAAAGTTTTCGGACAACATCTAGTAATTCAACTTTTTGATTGTTATTTTCAATGAGTTCTAAGGCCACGGCCAATTTATGAAAAAGTGCTGAGCGGACACCCTCGATTTTACAATACTGGATATCAAATTTTTCAGGGACCTTTATCATCCTGAGAAAAGCATCTTTGCCCATTTCTGCCAAGAACGTACCATTTTCATAAAAAGCAATTTCTTGTTCGTCAATTATAGCGATCACAGCAAGAAAGATGGGGAAGAGACCATCACGTAAACCATATGGTGGGCGGCGCAGTTTGTCTATAAGTTCTCGAATTGAAATCCGGTTATCAGGGTGCTTTGAAATAATTTTTTGTATTTTTATAAGCGTTGGCTTAACATTAGAGGTATCTTTCCCGACTGGAAGGGCTATTTGCCATTTGCCATTTTGCGCAAAGTGTAACCCAGCTTTTTTAAGCACAGAAAGATACATGGATTTTTCTGGAGGCTTTCGATCTTCCTGCAGGCCAAGATCTTCCTTATCTGCATTTGAAAACATCAATTCCAACAAACGCATTCGCGCAGCAGCAGCAGCTGAGCTAATATTGTTACGGTTTATCAACTCATTCTTAATTACTGGCGCTTTGGTAAATGTTTTGTCGCAAATTTCAGACAACCAACTAAGTACTTCTCGTCCGGATAACTTTGAATACTCATCCCCAAGATAGAACCATGTCAAAGTAGAACGGTTTGAATTTTTATTTAAGCCTATATAAGATTGTAGCTGTTTTTGAAGACGGTTGCGGGCTTCTTGTAAATGAAGATGAACCTCCTCGGCAGCAAATCGATCATCCTTAAGTTCTGGCGTATTTGTCTGCACCCATTCCCATCGCTGGGCATCCAAAACAACCGGCTGCAAATAACTAAGTGGTTGAGGCACCGCAACAAGCTGAATCAACCCATCATCTCGCCTTTCAAATAAAAGAGCATTTGCCTTAGCCTGCTTGTGTTCTTCCTGAGTTTCGCATAATGGTATCAGAATAAGTCCGTCAGCCTGACTTTTATGCTTAACGGCTTTTTCAACTAAATCATTTGGCTTACAATACATAATATCGAAGTAACGGAGATTCCCTGTTTTTATATAATGAGCTCGTGCAACAATTGGCCGGCTATCAATTTGTTCTGTTATAGCTTGGGCAATTTGAGGAACCTGTGGAATAACTTTTTTTGCTTCTTCTAAGCGCCCCTCGATATCAACGCTCGTATATGGCCAAAGCGAGTACCCGCGTGCGGCTCCGCGGAAATAAATAACATGTTCCTTATTTAATTTACCAAGCTGTTTCTTGACAGCTTGTCTCATATTTTGAGAAAGACAACCAACCGCCCAGCAGATAGCATCTTCTGTAGGAAGAAAATCATCAGAGTTAAGCAAATTGAGAATGCCGACCGTTTTAAGAACGCGCAGCTCCAAGGGATTATCAGTGGTTCTAGCTTCTATAATCGATTCTATGACATTCCAATGAGTGCGATAACTAGCAACCGCAAGACGATGACCAAAATTGGCTCTCGCGTAATCATAAAAATCAGCAAGCTGATATAAATGACTTTTATTTGACAGTGGCCTATTTGAAAAACTGCGCAACCCAAATGGTTCATGTGCAGATAAAAAACTAAAAAGGGAACGTTCGTTTTGCCCATATCGTTGAAACGTACGTACTAAGACTGGAAGAACCATAGGGTCTAGAGGGAAAAGACCGTTGTGGAACCTATGTAGGTTGTCTCGTCTTGCAGTTGTGCCGAACCAACCTAATTCAATTGCTTTGTTTAATGATTGCAATGAGGCTTTTTTAAACTCAAGAGGGATTTTCTCAATAACAGGATTCAGTGCAGATGATATCAGCAAAGCAATTTGATCCAGTGGTTGTTGAAATATTATTTCATCAAACCTACCGGATATCTTTTCCCACTCACGCTGCGTCGCTTGTGTCAACTGCTCAGCATAAGCATTAAATCCCTGATGCAGTAAGCAAATAAACATAAAAGGTTGTTTACCACTTCGGCTAGCCATTTCAGCCAATTGCTGTAGGAAATATATATCTTGCAGTTCGGGATGTAATGCGGCAAATTCAAGGTGTTTTCCAACCTCATCAAGAATAAGGAGCATGCCACTTGCTTTACCACTCTGAATGATCTTAATATTTGCTTCACGAATCAGATGAAGAGCCTCATCATCCGAAAACTTTTTTTTCTGCAGCATTTTTTCAATAGCAAGCTCAACTGCAGATTTTGTCCCACGTGAAAATAATTCCTTAAGCACAACCTGCAACGCACGAAGTATAGCCGGGGCTATAGCTCCACGATTTCCAACTATTAGAACAGGAACATAGTGTGTTTTTTTTATTTCTGGAATTTCTGCAATAACAAGCTCGTGCAATTCTTTCGGCAAACGTCTCTTAGCATCCCGCAGAGCATTGGCAAGAAACAGCGCAAAAGAAGATTTTCCGGAACCGAAATCACCGGTCAAACGCCAAGCACGTCGACTTGAATTTGTTTTTAATCCTTCGGAAATACGATGCATGCAAGAAAGCCCGAAGTCGGTTAAACAATATCCCTGTAGCCCATTGGGGTCATCAAAATCACGCAATAGATCTGTTGAGCGGAGGAAACGATTTGAATATTGATGCAATGAGGACATGTACACATTATGCATTTGCAGTTTCCCGTTGATAAATACTGGCAAGTGATGGAAGCGCACCTTGGGTATCATCATGCCGTACTACCCGAGGTATCGCAGCAGATTCTTCAAAAGTGAAGAAGCCATCGGTTTGTTTCTCAACACCATACAGTCGAGTCCTGATATCATGTTCAGGAATCTTAAAAACCTGTCCCGGACTGCCATGGCTTGAAACAATTGCATGGAAGGGAATGGATTGCTCGACTACTTCCCCTGATAAAAACCTATTCTGCCAAAATTCTTCCAAACAAAAAGCGAAGAGGGCTTGACTAATTTCGGGCTTTTCTTCTTGGCGAAATACATATTTTGCTTCCTGCCGGCCCTGGTATAAAGCCGACTTGGTGAACCCTGAATGGTGCAAGAACTCTAGCTCAACCAAAGGACAATCAAGGTTATCCTCACGGACTTCGCCTTTACGCCCTCGTGTCGGAACATATGAATGCAGGAAAACATCAAATAGTTGTTCTAGAGAGCCCTGAGAGATTTTTTTATCAGAATTTTGAGATAAAGCTTTTGTAAATGCACGAACAACTGCCGAGGTATAAAGCTCAGGTTCATGAAATTGATTTAGCAGATATTCCCATGAAAAAATAAGAGCCTTTTGATTTGTGGCTAGTTTCCAGTGAATGAGCCAAAGTGTTTGAACATCTTCGAGGAAAGGATCAAGAGCATCATCGTTCAAAAGTATCTGCTTGCCAAATTCAGATACTTCATGTCCTTCTTTTGTAGCCGTAATAATTGCGGAAGCTTCTGCCCAAAAACGGATTGACCGAACCATATTTTTGCCCACCCCTAGCTCTACCATAGCCTTGTCTTCATTGGCCGAGGCAAGGATGGCTGAATCATTTACTACCGCCGACACAGCCTTTGGCAACCATGCATATCGACATACAAAAGTTTCATGTCCAGAATAACGGATATTTTTTAATAATTGCATAAACTTTGCTCTATTTATAATAAAGATTCCAGACCAAGCAACAAGCCGTTTTTCTTGATCGAAAGTATAGGAAATACAACATTGTCTGTCAAGGTGATCTTCATTACAAAATGTGAAGTATCGTGTGGTAATGTTTGTCGTCTAGTGCTCGTTGTTTCTATTGTGTGTCTGAGTCCTGTTTTTTGTCGAGATTAAATATTTATAAATATCGGGAGGAACTATGAAAAGCGTTATTTTTCAGAAAATATACGTTATCGTAAAAATATCCTTTTTTAAAAAAATATTAGTCCACATTTAGAGTCAGATCTGGAAAAAACAGTTTTCCAGACCTGACCACGAATCATTTCGGATTATCGCTGTAGGATGAGCAAAACGCCGATGATGATGGCGAAGATGCCCATGAGTAAATAGAGCCCGGAAAAACTGAGAGCCAACACCTGTATCAGCCCATGGATGATGAGCCAGATACCCAACAACAGTATGCCGAGATTTTTAGGTAGATTCATTGTAATACTCCTTTCTGTAAAAGAGTTAAGAGTGTTTTCGGGAAGCTTGCATAACGCTTTGCTTAAATATTATACAAACCCTAAACAATGAAATTGATACGTTTCATAATTTTATATGCCCGAATCGGCGAAATGTCAATAATATTAGGCTAATTTTTTAAGGGCAGATTTCAATGAATGCGAAGGGTAACGTTTGAAATCATGCCGTTGGAAGGCGGTAGCCTTTTTCCCGAAATAATCTCAGGCAGGCATCTACGGCATCGGCATCATAGAGGGTTCCTCTATTTTTCCTGATTTCCTCTGTGGCCACATCAATACCTAAAGCGGGGCGATAGGGACGATGGGAGGCCATTGCTTCCACAACATCAGCCACAGCCATAATACGGGCTTCCAGTAGAATCTCATCACCTTTCAATTTTCTTGGATAACCTGAACCATCCATCCGTTCATGGTGCTGATAAACAATCTCTGCCAATGGCCAGGGTGATTCCACATCCTTCAGAATTTCGTATCCCGCCCGGGAGTGTTCTTTAACCAGGGAAAACTCGAGTTCCGTCAGCTTGGTAGGCCTGGATAATATCTCCGCTGGGATCGATAATTTCCCGATATCATGAATTGGACCCGCCATGCGGATGGCTTCAATTTTTTCGTGAGGTAAACCCATCTCTGTGGCAATGGCAAAGGCAAGGTTCGCCGTCCGGATCTGGTGGCCGGACGTATAGGGATCTCTGGACTCCACAGCGGACACCAAAACATGAATGATCGAGTTCAACGCGCTCCTGAGATTCTCAAGCGCATTTTTGAGTTTTTCCTCGTTCTTTTTCTGTTCGGTGATGTCCTCGGAAATCCCAAGCAGGAACGAGGGCTCCCCCTTCTCGTTTAGAAGCGGGAGCTTCTTTGTGTGCAGGATTTTTTCTCCCTGGGTGGTTTGGATATGCTCTTCAGGAATATCAATAAGCTTTTTTCCAAAAAGAACATCCCGGTCGCTCTGTGTAAAGAAGTCCGCTTGCGTCTTCGGAAAGAAATCATAATCGCTCTTCCCGATCAGGTCATCCCTGGATTGACCGAGTAACTCCTCTCCTGCCCGGTTGAAGCGGACGAACCGGAGGTCCTTGGCGTTCTTGAGGAAGAGCATAGTAGGAATATTCTCGATAATCGAGTTTAGCAATGTATTTGTCCTGAGCATATCCTCCTCTTGCTGCTTGCGCTCGGTAATGTCACAAATATTGCATTGTATCAACTTTGCTCGGTTGGCGAGATAGATATCCGTATTGATAAGTTGTCCGGACTTGGTCTTTACCGGAACATCATCGTAATTAAGAATGCCGCTCTTGTTCAAATTTTGTATTGTCGTCTGAAAATTACCCATATCGAGCAACACGCCAATGTCTTGAAGCGTATTGCCGATGCTCTCCTTATTGGTATAGCCCAGCAACTTTTCGGTTGCCGGATTCACGTTGGCTATTTCCCCTTTGCGTTTTTCTAATAGTATTATCGCGTCGCTGGCGGTCTCAAAAAGACGCCTGTATTGCTCTTCGGAATCTATTAATATACCTTCCAGTTGCTTGCGCTCGGTGATGTCTTCAATGGCCAGAAGAATGATCCGCTCTTTTCCGAAAACTCTTTTAATTTGCCGGGCATTTAAAAGCATTATGCGGCTGCCAATAGTGGCAAAATCGTGTTCCACCTCATAGCTATCAAAGGTTGTCTTTTGGGGAAGGATGTTTTCCAGCAGTTCCCGCAGTCTGGGGATATCCCATTGTTTGTCGCCGAGTTCATAGATAAGCCGTCCCACGGTCTCTTCAGGTTTAACCTTAAAGAAGCTGTAAAAGGAACGGCTGGCGGTGATTACTCTTAAATCCTGATCCAGAGCTATTAAAGGTTCACGCACCGTGTTGATAACGCTCTCGGCGTATTCGCGGGCTGCATCTTCGGATATTTTAGCTACGGCCAGTTCTTTACGGGTTTCTTCCAACCCCTTTTCTATCTCTCTGCGCACGGTTATGTCCTCAATGGCCAGGAGGATCATCTTTGCGCCGATGTCTTTCCGGTGTATTTGGCGGGCATTGAGCAGCATAACTTTGTGACCGATGTTCTCAAAATTATGTTCAACCTCGAAGTCGTCAAATGCTTCTTTTTCAGGAAGGACTTCTTCGAGCAGCTCCCGAAGTTCGGGGATGCCCCATTGTTTATTGCCCAGGTCATAGATACGCTGTCCCACGGTCTCTTCGGGTTTTACCTTAAAGACTTTATAAAAAGAGCGGCTGACGGAGACCGCCCTTAAATCCTGATCCAGAGCGATTAATGGTTCACGCACGGTGTCGATGATGCTCTCTGAGTATTCGCGGGCTGCACCTTCGGACATTTTAATCGATTCCAGTTCTTTCCGGGTCTTTTCCACCCCGGAAGATTCTGAGCGTAATTGAGTCAGTTCATCTATGAGCTGCTTCTTTGTCTTATCATCATTTTTCATAAGGTCATTCAAAGTCATGCCGCGAACAAATTTAGAAAAATTGAGTGAGTTAAACCTCACACAAAAGTGATAAGAGCAAAAAACACACCAATGATCGAATGATAATAGGAAGTTCTTATTTGTGCTTTAATAACAGTGTATTAGAATAATAGATAGAACAGCGGAAGGGTGGGAAATGATCCGTTTGCCCTCAATATTTGACGGAACCTCAATATATTGAGGAAGGCTTTTAAGTATGTCCTGATGTTATGCTTTAGTGGTAACCTCTGCCGGTTCCGGCTCGGCTGTATTTGAGTCTTCGTTCGGAGCGTCCGTTTTCATATTAGCTTTCTGCTGTTTGGCCATCATGCGCTTTTCAGCTTTCTCCATTTGTTTCTGCTGTCTTGCCTTTTCTCTCGTATGTTTACCAAAGTTATACATGGACTTTGCCATTTTAAGTTCCTCTTTAATTTTTCTTTTCAGCGTTACTCAATATGCTGAAAATAGAGAGGCGCTCCACAACAAAATATCGTTATGAAGCGCCTCTTTTTTATCCGGTTTAATTAGCGGACCTTAACATTCTCTGCCGCCGGGCCTTTATTGCCCTGAACAACATCGAAGCTTACAGACTGGCCTTCCGTCAAAGTTTTGAAACCGCTGTTTTGAATGGCGCTGAAATGGACGAAAATGTCCCCGCCGTCACTCTTCTCGATAAAACCAAAACCTTTAGCCTCGTTAAACCATTTTACTTTACCTTCTGACATAATTAGTATCCTCCTTTCTTACAAATTTACCCAAAGTCGAATTACCAACATGGCAGAAATAAAAAAGCCACCAAGTCCCTAAAGAGCATGGTGGTCGCCTTTGCACTTCAAATGGTTTTAACTCAACTTCAACTGTACCGTACTACCTACAATGACCATCGCCCGGTACAAGATATGGGGAGACACTATGTTACTTATTGCGCGAAGTCAAGGGATATTTTCTTTATATTTCAATGATTTATTTATTTGACATAAGGGGCTGTTATATTTATACTTCTACAAGTTAATATCATTACATGCTGGATTCCGGCCTTCGAGACTGTGTCGCAATCATCATGTGTCATTGCGAGCTCCCGCAGGGAGCGCGGCAATCCCTATAAATAGATAAGAGATTGCTTCGGTCGTTACACTTCCTCGCAAAGACATTATGACACAGTATCTTCGCCGGAATGACGACCGGAAAGGCAAATTGATGAAGAGGATATTAACCAACAAGGAACGCAATTTACTGGAGAAGCGCATTGCCCAGGCGGAAAAACTCACGGGGGCGCAGATTGTTTTGGCGGTAATTGAACGCTGTGATTCCTACGCGGAAATTCCCTGGAAAGCTTTCGCCCTGGGAGCCGCCGTTGCCGGTTTTCTGGTTTTTATCTTTGATCTCTTCTTCTCTCAATGGTGTTCGGATGCCATGGTGCTGATATCTGTATTCTCCATGCTTATAGCCGGTATCATTGCCGCAATTTTATCTTTGTATGTGCAAAAATTCGCGCGGTTTTTTCTTGTCACCAACCGGGCTGAAGTTGAAGTGCGCCAGTATGCCGAATCTCTTTTTCTTTCCCGTGAATTGTTTGCTACACGCCGCCGGACGGGTGTTTTACTGCTGGTGAGTCTTTTTGAACATCAGATTATCCTGCTTCCGGATAAAGGGCATAACAGGACGCTTAATCAAAAAGCAATGACCAAAATCATTGACCAGATGAAACCTGCTCTTTTGTCCGGTAAGGTTGTCCATGCTTTGGAAATCGGTCTGGCCGGGCTTGAGGAAAGGCTTGCCGGCAAGAAACGCGGCAAGTTACGCAAAAACGAACTTTCCAACTACATCATTGAGGAGGCGGGCGTGTGAAAAAATTATTTTTCCCGATGCTCGCTTTCGCGCTGTTTTTTTTGGCACAATTTTCCTATGCCACGGAAATTCCTTTTTTAACCGGACGCGTGACGGATAACGCGCAAATACTTTCACCAGATACGCAAAGGATAATTTCAGACAAGCTCAAAGCGCATGAAGATAAAACCGGCAACCAGATTGCCGTGCTTACTGTGCCATCGCTGGAAGGAGAAGGAATCGAGGAATACGCCCTTAATGTTTATAATGGATGGAAGCTGGGTCAAAAGGGAAAAGATAACGGGATTCTGCTTGTTGTCGCGCCCAGCGACCGGCGCATGCGCATTGAAGTCGGTTACGGGCTCGAAGGAGCGCTGACCGACGGAACGGCCGGCAGTATTATCCGCAATGTCATTACGCCTCATTTTAAAAAAGAAGATTACGAAAGCGGCATCAGCGAAGGCGTTAAATCCATTATCAGTGTGCTGGAAGGTGGCCAGGTGCCGGATGACTCCGGAGAAACGTCAGGAAAGTCAAATTTTTCATCCGGGTTAAATATTGAATCCGATCTTTCCATTATCGAGAGAATTCTTTTTGGCGCTTTTATTTTCGGTATTATCGGGCTTTTCACGGTCATCGGTGTTTTAACGCCGGGTGTCGGCTGGTTTCTCTACTTTTTTCTCATTCCTTTCTGGGCGATGTTTCCCATTGTTGTTTTGGGCACAAAGGGCGCTTTTTACCTGCTGATAATTTATCTCGTAGGTTATCCTCTGGCGAAAATTTTATTAAAGAATACAGACTGGTATAAAAAAGCCGCAAAAGATTTACGCACGAAAGGCAAAGCCTCCATCGGCGGTTTTACAATTGGTTCGGGCGGTTCCGGTGGATCGTGGAGTTCCGGGTCGTCCGGAGGAGGATTTTCCGGCGGCGGCGGGTCATCGGGCGGCGGCGGTGCCTCCGGCAGCTGGTAGCATTATCCCTTTAAATTATTATACAGCCTCTATTGTGGAAGTTGGTTTGGTCGTGATGTTGTAGGTGACACTCACTACTTCCGGTATTGCCTTGGTGATTTTTGCGGCCATTTTATCCAACACATTAAAGGACAATCTCGTGGGCGAGGCTTTGCGAGCGTCAAGTGAATTCCAGCAGCGGATTTCAATCTGATTGCCGAACACGCGCTTGTTATCGCGCATTCCGGTTACGCGGTCGTTATGCAGAATGGCCAGATACTGAAAAGCTTTGATGCCTTTTAACTGTGCCTCGACAATAGCAGTCGCTTTTCTGACGATGGCAATTTTTTCCGGTGTGACCTCGCCGATAACGCGGGCAGCCAATGCCGGCCCGGGAAAAGGAATTCTGTTAAATATTTCTTCAGGAAGGCCAAGGCCGCGGCCGGCTTTACGCACTCCGTCTTTGCGCAGCTGAATCAGCGGTTCCAGAATTTTATAGCCAAACGCTACCTGCGGGTCGATGCCCAGCTGCTCGAAAACATTGTGCTGTCTTTTTATTCCGGCTACCGTTTCGTCAACGTCAGTGAGAATTGTGCCCTGCAGCAGATATTTCGCGCCGCTTTGAATAACCAGATCGGCAAATATTTTTTTATAAAATGTTTGAGTTATCGCTTCCCGTTTTTCTTCCGGATCAGTAATTCCCTTAAGCGCGTCAAAGAAATCCTGAACAGCATCGACCACTTCCACATGAATGCCCATTTTTTTAAAAGCAGCCTTTACTTTTGCCGGTTCTCCTTCGCGCATAATACCGTTATCGATAAAATAAGTTTTTAATCTATTTCCCAGCGCTTTATGCCCGAGCGCCGTTACTACACAGGAGTCAACTCCGCCGGAAAGGGCGTTAATCGCTAAACCATCGCCTACGGCCTGCCTGATTTCCTGGACTTTTTCTTCAATGAATTTTTTTGTGTTTATGTTTTTTGCTTTGATTTCTTTTATTTTCATGATGAGCGCCCCTAAAGCTGAATTTGTGTTCACTTCCTTAGATTAATTTAAGCTCTGTTTCAAGTATTAATATGTGGATCGATAAAATTATTTGGCTGCGAAAAATTAAAGTTGTAAATTCCGCAAGATAGGTTTAAAAAACTTTAAGAATATTCAAAAAGTGACGGCTTTGCATAATTGCTTCATCGTTGTGAGGAGTGCCGCGGAAGCGGCGCTACGCGGCAATCCCATTGAAAATACGGGATATCTGAGATTGCTTCGCTTTGCTCGCAAAGACAATGTGGGCATTTTGCAAAGCTCTCGCCGTGAAGGGGGATTTGCATGGGACCGATTAAAATCATGCCGTGCCTGGATATGAAAGACGGACGGGTAGTTAAAGGCGTTAATTTTGTGAATTTAAAAGAGGCGGGTGATCCGGTGGAAAACGCCGCTTTTTATCAGAAAGAAGGAGCGGATGAACTGGCGATGCTGGATATCGCGGCGACGCTGGAAAACAGAAAAACGCGCCTGGAGTGGGTGCGCAAAGTGGCCGCCGTTATCAAGATACCGCTCACAGTAGGCGGAGGAATAGCGACGCTGGAAGATATTGAACTTGTTCTGGCCGCGGGCGCGAGCAAAGTTTCCATGAACAGCGCGGCGGTTAAAAATCCGTCTCTGGTAAGTGATGCCGCGAAAAAATTCGGCTCGGATAAAATAACGGTGGCGATTGACGCGAAACGAAACAAAGCAATGCCTTCCGGCTTTGAGCTGGTCGTCTCCGGCGGCACCAAGCCTTTGGCCAAAGACGCGATTGAATGGGCAAAGAAATGCGAGGATTTGGGAGCGGGTGTTATTTTGCCTACCAGCATGGACGGAGACGGAACGAAAGCCGGCTACAACATCGAATATACAAAAGCCATTTCTTCCGCTGTGAAAGTTCCGGTGGTAGCTTCCGGCGGCGCGGGAAAACTGGAAGATTTTTACGAGGCGGCAGTTAAAGGCGGCGCGAGTATTTTACTTGCCGCTTCCGTTTTTCATTTTCGAATGCTCAGCATTCAGGAGGTGAAAAATTATCTTCGCCAAAAGGGACTGCCCGTTGCCAAAATTATTGTTTAGAGATTGATAATTTACGAGAATATTAAATTTATAAACAAAACATGACGCCAACCCTGTGAGGATAAAATGGGCAGGCCGTATCATTATTTTAAATACAATAAAAGCAGCGAAGATAGTTTTACCAATATCGCCCACCGTGGCGCGTCCGCCTATTATCCGGAAAATACACTGGACGCGTTCGAAGCGGCCATCGAGCTTGGTGCCGACATGGTTGAGTTTGATGTTCAGCTGACCCGCGACGGAGAAGTTGTCGTATTTCATGATGAAAAACTTTCGCGCTGTACTGACGGCAAAGGCAGGCTTTCTGATCATTATCTTCATGAACTCAAAATACTGGACGCGGGGTGCTGGTTTGGCAATAAGTTTAAAGGCGCCACAATACCCACGCTTCACGAAACCCTAGGGCTTTGCAGAGGCAAAATCGCCGTGAACATTGAAATAAAAACCGAAGCCGTTACTGATAAATCAGCCGGCGGTATTGAAGAAAAATCCCTGAAAATTGTTGAGCAAAGCGGCATGAGAGAGCATGTTATCTTTTCCAGCTTTGACCCGCGGGCGATAAAACATTTAAGAGAGATTGATAATAATGTGGCGGTTGCCGTCCTATTTGAAAAAGAATATTACAATAAAAAGTTGCCCGCACAAATAGTTAATCTCTTTGACGCGGATTGTTTCAATTGCAGCCATAAAGAGTTAAATAAGAAATGGCTTGAAGATCTAAAGGGGAATGGCATTTCTGTTAATGTTTACACGGTTGATGAAGAAAAAAAGATGCGTCGGCTTTTAAAAGCAGGCGTAGAAGGTATCTTTACCAACAAGCCCGATGTTTTAAGAAAAACGGCGGATGATTTCTTTGGGCACAAGAAGTAACGTTTAACCGAAACGGAGAAGGATTATGGAATTATCAAACAGGCTAATTAAAACCATTATGGTTTCGCTAGACGCTTTAACGCAGGCGGCGAGGATGGATATCCGCGTGCACGGCAAAGAAAATGTTCCCGACCAGCCGGTGCTTTACGTTATTAACCATTTCACGCGGATGGAAACTATCCTGATGCCGTATATCGTTAAAAAGTACATCAAAAAATTTCCTGTTTCTCTGGCGGATAAAGGATTTTTCGGCGGCAAAATGGGAGATTTCATGAGCAGGCTGGGCGCCATTTCCACCGCAGATCCTAATCGCGACACGATTTTGATCAATTCGCTGCTTACCGGCAATAATCCGGTTATCATTTTCCCGGAAGGCCAGATGATTAAGGATAAAAAGCTGATCGAAAAAGGCAAATACATGATTTTCAATATCGAAACCAGAAGGCCGCCGCATATGGGAGCGGCGCGTATCGCTTTGCGTTCTCAGTTTCTTCGTGAAGAATTACGGCTGTTTCGTCAAAAAGGCGATAAGGCGTCCATCAAGCAACTGGCCGCCCATTTTGGGTTTAATCTGAAAGATGTCGAGAAAATATTAAAGCAGGAAACTTATATCGTGCCGGTAAATATCACTTATTATCCGGTGCGCGCCAGAGAAAATGTGATCAGCAAGCTGGTTGGCAGGTTTGTCAAAGATATTTCCGAGCGTTTTAAAGAAGAGCTGCAAACGGAAGGGTCGATGATTACGCGCGGCGTGGATATCGATATAAACTTCGGCCAGGCGATACCAATGAAGAAATACATCGAGGCCAGCGCGTCACTGCACAAGATGCTTTCCAATGAAAAGCTTTACCTCCATCCTGGCGAGCTGAAATATGCCGTTCCGTTCAGAAAACTCTATATAAAAATCATGTACAAATACATGGAATCCATTTACGCGATGACGACAGTTAATCATGATCATTTATTTTCCTACATTTTGGCAAAATACGGGAAAAATAAAATTTGCGAAGACGATTTCAAAAACCGTGTATTTCTGGCTGTTGATAATTTACGGCGCTGCGAGGTTAATAATTACCACACGTCCCTGGATAAAAAACAATTCTATCTGCTTACGGATGATTATCATAAAAATTATGAGCGATTCATTGATGCCTCGCTGGCCGAGGGGCTGATCACTTTGGATGATGGCGTAATCCAGAAAAACAGCGCGCGCTTCAGTAAGATTTATGATTTTCATACTATAAGAAAAGATAATATTATCGAGGTATTAAGAAATGAAATAGAACCGCTCAAAAATCTGACAAAATCGCTGAACAAATTAATGCTGCTGCCCGACGCGTATATCCGGCAAAAAATTAAGAATCATTTTATGGCGCTGGAAAAGAAACTATTTACCGATGATTACGAGAAGTATTATTTAGAAAAAGAGAGCAAGCCAAAAAATATCGGCAGGCCGTTTTTCTGGAAACATTTATTCGGGAAAAAGGGCGTGATTCTGGTGCATGGGTATATGGCGGCGCCGGAAGAAATACGCCCCCTCGCGGATTATCTTTATAAAAATGGTTACAGCATTTACGGGGCGCGCCTGCGTGGTCACGGGACGGCGCCTGAGGATTTGGCGCAAATCAGATGGGAAAAATGGTACGATTCCGTAGGCCGGGCATATATAATTATGAAAAATAGCCTGAAGCATTTTGCCATTGCCGGTTTTTCTACGGGTGGAGACATAGCGCTTTTGCAGGCGGCAAACAAGCCCGGAAAATTCAAAGCGGTAATATCAATCAACGCACCTCTTAAGCTGCAAAATATTTCTTCAAAGTTCGCGTCGGCAATTGTTGCCTGGAATAAACTACTGACAACATTCAAGGCAAAAAAAGGTAAAATGGAGTTTGTAGTTAACGATCCGGAAAATCCGCACATAAATTACTTAAGAAATCCGGTAAGCGGGGTTGGGCAGCTCGAAAAACTGATGAATGTGGTTGAAGACAGATTAAAAAATATAACCGATCCATTGCTCGTAATACAGGGATCGGATGACCCGGTGGTTAATCCCGCGAGCGGAAAAGATATATACAAAAAAGCGGGAGCCGCTAAAAAGAAAATATTCACGGTAAAATCCGAGCGTCATGGAATATTGCGGGGAAAAGAAGCTGAAGAGGTAAACGCGAAGGTGCTGGAATTTTTGCAAGATGTTTTTTAATTTCGGCGATAAAGGATCATCGTCTTTGGGCTAAGATAGAAAGACATTCTGGATTTCCCCGGCATTCGCAGGGTCGGCTGCTTGCGAGACCGTGGCATAATCCTCATCTGTAATGGCGAACCCGCCTTTTCTTGTTTCGTCATTGCGAACCTGCCGCAGGCAGGTGAAGCAATCTCTGGTTTGCTCATGGGATCGCTTCGTATTTCATCCTCGCGATGACAAGCGCCGGACGAGATCGCCACGACGCGCTGCCTTTGTTCGCAAAGACAGTGCCTCACAGTCCAAAATGTCGGGTGGTAATATATAATAGTTGGAAGGTAATATGAAAAAGATATCCGATTTATTTTCTTCAGATTTCGAACATATCTGCCCGCGATGGCTATGTTTCACGTTTGATAATGTTTTTCGCAAACTGATTCATAATCCTTACAAAATTCTTCATCCTTATATTAGAAAAGGGAATACTGTTTTGGATATTGGACCAGGTATCGGTTATTTTACAATACCTATGGCAAAGATGGTTGGCGATAAGGGGCGGGTGATTGCCGTTGATATTCAGCAGGAAATGCTTTCGGCCATCAGAAAAAAGGCAAAACGCGCCGGAGTGTTACCGAGAATAGTTTTTCAGCTGGCTTCGTCGGATTCTCTGGGTGTAAAAGTGAAAGCTGATTTTATTCTGGCTTTCTGGATGGTACATGAAGTTCCTGATAAAAAGCGGTTTTTTTCTCAGGTATATTCTCTTTTAAAAAAAAGCGGCAGGTTTTTGGTGGCCGAACCCAAAATACACTTAAATAAAAAAGAATTTATGCGAATGCTCAACTATGCCCGGAAAGCCGGATTTTCGGTGGAGAAAAGCCCGGATATATTCTTAAGCCGTTCGGTGTTATTTTTTAAAAAAGAAAAGTAGGTTAGAAAGCGTTTACGCGGCCAAAGTGTAACTTTTTTCACGGAAAAGCCGCAGGCAGGCGTCAACAACTTCCGCGTCATAAAGAACACCTTTGTTATCGGCTATTTCTTGCAGCCCCGCTTCGATACCGTGTGCGGGGCGATAAGGGCGGTGGGAAGAAATAGCTTCCACAACATCAGCTACAGACATAATTTTTGATTCCAGCAGGATCTCATTTTCCTTTAGTCCGCGGGGATACCCGGAGCCGTTGACGCGTTCGTGATGTTCCAGCACGATGCGGGCGATCGGCCAGGGAAACTCAATATCTTTTAAAATCTCGTAGCCGGAGTCCGGGTGTGTTTTGATTAAATTAAATTCCAGCACTGTAAGCTGCGTGGGTTTTGTAAGGATTTCCGATGGTATCGATATTTTACCGACATCATGAAGCATGCCGGCCATGCGCACTCCGTCTATCTGGTCACTGGGCAATTTCATTTCCGTGGCAATCGCGCGTGCCAGATCAGCTACACGGCGCTGGTGACCTGCCGTGTAGGGGTCTCTAGTTTCCACCATTACCGCCATGGCGCTAATCGTTGCGCCAAGGGATTTGCGCAGTGTCTTGACATTTTCTGCGCGTTCCACCTCAATTTGTTTCTTTTCCGAGATATCCTGTACCATGCCCTGATAATAAAGAACCTGTTTCTGGTCATCAAGCGCGGCATTCGAACTGAGAGATACCCATAAACGGCTGCCGTCTTTGCGATACAATTGTGTTTCAAAATTTGTAACCGAGCCGTATTTTTTAACAATTTTAAGAAGTCTTCCTCTGTCCTGCGGATAGACATAAAGCTGATTAGAGATGTCTGTCACTGCTTCTAAAATTTCTTGCGCCGAATTGTAACCGAGAATACGGGCAAAACCATTATTTACAGTCATGAACTTGCCGTCAGGAGATGTTTGATAAACTCCTTCTTGCGCGTTTTCTATCAATGAGCGGTATTTTTCTTCGCTTTGTCTGAGGGTTTCCTGAGCTTTTTTCTGTTCCGTGACATCTTCAATAATGCCCACGCCTCCCTGCACAATGCCGCCTTCCGAGTTCATAGGCGTAAAAAGTGCCCTGATCGGTGTGATTTTCGGCACAATCATGGTATCATACATATCATTATAAAATCCGGTGCCGCCGTTTAACGCCTGTCTTACGGCGGAGACAATGCCCTTGTCAGGCAGGTTAAGCATGTTCAGGCCGATAATCACTTCGCGCGAAGTGCCGGTAATATTCACGAAATTTTCGTTGCACGCCACGATGACGCCGTTTTTGTCGAAATACAGAAGTCCCAAGGGGGAATGCTCGAAGATTAAGCGGTATTTTTCTTCGCTCTCTTCCAGGGCTTGCTCCGCCAGTTTACGGTTGTTTATATCCTGAATCGTGCCGATCATGTTAGTGACGAGGCCGTCTTTGTCTATGGTAAGTTCTCCCTGGCCGAAAACCCAGCGCACCTGTTTGTCGTTTATCCTGATAATGCGGTATTCTTTTTCAAAAAGATTATGCTCTCTAATCACATGGACGCTGAGGTAGCTTAGCATTTTCTCTTTGTCGTCGGGATGAAGGAGATTGCCCCATCCTTCCACGTTTTTGGGGTAACTCTCGTCAATGCCAAAAATATCATCGAGCACCTTGGAGCTAATCCAGGTTCCTTTTTTGACATCAAGGGTATACGAGCCGAAACGCGCTACTTCCTGTGATTTTCTCATGATGTATTCACTATTGCGTATCGCATCTTCCGCTTTTTTGCGTTCGGTGATGTCACGAAAAGACCACACACGACCCATTATCTCTGTTTCTTTTAGTAAAGGACAAGAGAAACGCTCAAATATTCTACCGTCCTTAAAATTAATTGTGTCAAAATCTTCTTCATCGGAATTATAAAGTTCTTCAACTTTCTTAATAAAGCCATCGGGATCAGCCAGCTGATCGAGAACATGTTGCAGAAGTACCGAATCATCTTTGCTTTCCATGACATCTTTGGAAATCTGCCATATTTCCGCAAAACGATCATTGGCATAAAGCACAGATCTATTTTTTCCAATCGCCAAAATACCATCTGCCGTAGATCCCAACACAGCTTTAATAGAAGATTCGCTTTCTTGGAGCGCTTCTTCCGCCTTTTTGCGTTCGGTAATGTCGCGCATGATGCCTCTAAAGCCGGCTGGTTTGTTTGATGCATCCTTCAGCAACGACACAGATGTTTCAAAAGATCTCTTTTCCCCGTCTTTTTTTATGGTTTTCCAGTCGAATCCTTTAGCGGGAATTCCTGTTGTGTAAACCTGGTTAAAAGTTTTTAAGATTTCTTTTATGTTTTCAGGGGCTGTATAGTGCCGGTGGTTCATGCCCATTAGCTCTTCTCTCTCGTACCCTGATATTCGGCATACTGAATCGTTGAAGAAGGTTAAATTGCCGGCCAGGTCCACTTCGTAATAGCCGTCTTCGATATTTTCCAGAATATTTCGGTACTTTTCCTCGCTCTCGCGCAGCGCGACGAGCGCGCCCTGTCTTTCGGCTTCTATTTTTAGGCGTTCGGTAATATCGCGGGATATGCAGGTGACGCCGATAATTTTATTTTCTTTGATAATGGGAGAAGCGGTGATTTCGCCAAAACCTTTTCTTCCGTCTTTGAAAATGAATTCATATACGGCCGGCGGCGCATATTTTCCCGAAAGTATTTTGCTGACGTGCAGGGAAGCTTTCTGTTGTGATTCCGGGCTCATGATATTCAGGCTGGGAAGAGACTTGCCGTTAAGTTCTTCGGTGTTGTATCCGAGAACTTTTTCCACGCTGGGCGTTATTGCGTGTAATCTTAATTGGGTATCGAGGGTAAAAATAACATCGGAAGTGCTGTTAAAAGTAAGCCGGAAACTTTCCTCACTTTGCTGAAGCTTTTCCTGCGCCTGTTTCCGTTCGGTGATGTCCATGTATATTATCTGTGCCTGCTTTTCACCGTTCCAGAGAATTTCCTTGCGAAACGCCCGCAGATGGCGGACTTCGCCGTTTTTTCGGATAATGCTTATTTCGTATTCGGATGGACCGAGCTTACCCTGTTTTCTCTCTTTACTTCTGAGCAGATAACCGGAATAGCTCTGAGGAGTATAGCGGTCTTTCACCGGAGTATTTTTGAACTCCGCAAAGTTCTTATAACCATACATATCCAATATCGCCTTATTGGCGTATATTGTTTCGGCGTGCTTTGTGGAGATGCGCACGCCCAGCGGTGAGTCATCTATGGAGCGACGGAAGTTTTCTTCGCTCTTTCTTAATGCCCATTGTGCCTTTTTGCTTGCGCTAATGTCTTCGATGTAGCCCTCCAGAAAGAGCAGTTGCCCGTCTGTATCATAGACCCCGCGTCCTCGTTCCCATACCCATTTGATGTCCCCTCCGGCGGTTCGGATCGGGTATTCATCTTCAAAAGTAGCTCGCTCGGCAAGCGCTTCTTGCCATTTTTGCCAAAGGTTTTCGCGGTATTCAGGCATCACCAGGTCGTTGAAGCTGCGTTTTTTATTGTTGAGCAAATCCTCCGGATTATAGCCGGTCAGGGCCAGGCAGCCTTCGCCGATAAAAAACATCGTCCATTCACGGTCATTAGCGCATCGGTAAACCATGCCCGGCAGATTGCTCATGAGGTTGTCAAGCTCTCTGTTTCGTTCCCGTAGCGCGTTTTCCGCTTTCTTGCTTTCGGTGATGTCACGGCCAATTCCTCGAAATCCTATGGTCTTGCCTTGTTGGTTTTGCAGGGGGAAAGCTGAAGTATCGGCAAATCTTATGGCTCCATCCTTGTTTATAAACTTGTAGAGAAAGTTTTTTTCCGGATTGCCGGTTCTGTAGATCTTGCCAAAAATATTATACACATGTTCGATGTCATCCTTGGCCATTTGAACCCGGAAGTTCATCGTGAGCAATTTCTCTCTGGAATATCCCAGTACTCTGCACATCGTGTCATTAACGAAGGTAAAATTACCGGCGAGGTCTATCTCGAAATACGTATCGTCCATTTCATCAAGTATAGTCCGGTATCGCCCCTCACTCTCGCGTATGACTTCATCCGCCAGCCGCTGCCTGTTTCTTACCTGAGCTTCTTTAAGCTCCCTCTCAATTGCCGGGCAGAGGCGCGTTAAATTGTTTTTCATTACATAATCAAGGGCGCCCGCTCTCATGCATTCCACGGCTGTTTGTTCGCCGATGGTGCCGGAAACAATGAGCAGAGGGATATCAAGCTGAGTTTCTCTCAGCAGGTTAATGGCCTGGATGCCGTCGAATTTTGGAAGTTTGTAATCGGAAAGGACAATGTCCCATTGCTCTTCTTTGAGGGCTTTTTTCATGGCCGCGGCTGTTTCCACCCGTTCATAGACGGGATCAAAGCCGCCTTTTTTCAGCTCTCTTAAAACGAGCAGGGCGTCGTCTTCGTTGTCTTCGATCAATAAAACCCGCAGGGATTTTGAGTCATCCGTCTGGAGTTGGCGTTTTTTTTCTGTTGCCGGAGTGGTTTTTTTCATTTTAATTTCGTTCTCCGCGTCTCGTGAAGCGTATCTCTCGCTTTATTGATTCGTCATTCCGGCGCACGCCGGAATCCAGTATTATAAATGATTTCCTGGTTCCCGGCCTTCGCCGTGACGGCGCCTGGATACCGTCTTTCGGCGGTATGACAAAAAAGCGTCAATGTAGCTTTCGTTTGAGATCTTTGCATAACTATGTAAAACAACCATTTCCGTCATTCCGGCGAAGAGACTGTGTCGTAATTTTCAGTTGTCATTGCGAACGCACGATAGTGCGTGTGGCAAGCTATATATTATCAAAGACTTATGAGTTTGCTTCGCTCATTATATTTACTCGCAAAGACATTACGACACAACCTCGAAAGCCGGAATCCAGTGATTATTAGCTTTCTGGATACCGTCTTTCGACGGTATGACAATTATTGTACTCTTCCCTTCCATATCCTCTTCACGGACGACGCTTCACGAATTACGCTTTTAAATCAGCTTATATCCCTTCTCGCGAAACAATTTTATGCAGGCGTCCACAACATTGCTATCATAAAGGATTAATCTGTTTTTGTAAATCTCTTCTATTGCCGCCTCAATTCCCAGTGATGGCCGGTAGGGGCGATGCGAGGCGATGGCTTCCACGACATCAGCTACAGCCAGAATCCGCGCTTCAGGCAAGATGGCTTCGCCTTTTAGCCCTTCGGGGTAACCGGATCCGTCTATCCTCTCGTGATGCTGCAATACGGCATCGGCCACCGGCCAGGGAAAATCAATGTCTTTTAAGATATCATGGCCGGCAAGGGGATGAGTTTTGACCAGGCCGTATTCAATTTCCGTGAGTTTGCCCGGTTTGGTGAGTATTTCAGCCGGAACGGATATCTTTCCGATATCGTGAATTGTCCCCGCCATGTGGATGCCTTCAATTTGTTCTCCGGCAAGATTCATTTCGGCGGCAATCGCCCGCGCCAGGTCGGCGACTCTGTGCTGATGGCCGGCAGTGTAAGGATCGCGCGTCTCAACAATTGAGGCCATTGCCCGGACCGTGGCATGCAGCGCCTTGCTTGCCTTTTCTAAGTTTTGTTTGCGTTCGTTCTCTATTTCTATTTGTTCCGTAACATCTTCAATAATGCCCATGCCTCCTTGCACAACGCCCCCTTCCGCGTTCATGGGCGTAAAAAGCGCTTTTACTGGTGTGATTTTCGGCGCGGTCACGGAATGATATATACCCTCATATAATCCGGTGCTGCCGTTGAGCGCCTGCCTTACGGCGGAGACAATGCCCTTGTCAGGCAGGTTAAGCATGTTCAGGCCGATGAGTGCTTCGAGCGAAGAGCCGATAATCTTCACGAAATTGTCATTACACGCCATTATGACGCCGTTTTTGTCGAAGTACAAAAGGCCCATGGGGGAATACTCGAAGAGTAATCTGTATTTTTCTTCGCTTTGCCTGAGGGCATCTTCCGTTTTTTTGCGCGTATTGCAATCACGGGTTGTGCTCAAGATTCCAACAGGGCGCCCATCAGAGTCGCGCAGGAAAGAAATGCCGACTTCCGCCCACATTGTGGAGCCATCTTTCCGGTATTCATTTAATTCCATAAAGCGTGTACGATTAGGATCGGCATCTCCGGCTGCTTCCCGCTCAATTTCTTCGGTGTAAATCTGGGAGATAAGCTTAAGGGATTCCGGCGTCATCACATCCTCTAGGGTCTGCTCCATCGACTCTTCGACAGTAAAGCCGCGCAGACGGGTAATTGACGGGCTGACAAAAGTGAAGCTTAGGTTCATGTCCATAACCGTGATGACGTCCGTCATATTTTCCGCTATCATACGGTATTTTTCTTCGCTTTGTCTTAATATCTCTTCCGCTTTTTTTTGTTCGGTAATATCATTTAAAAAATTTAAGACAGCCGGTTTGCCCTTCCACGATATTATCGCTGAGCTGAGGTTTACCCACCTTATGTCACCGTCTTCCCGGATTATTCTGAAATTCTGCACTTCGGGTATTTCTTCGCCTTTAAGCCTTCTAAAATGATTATCGGCAACCATGTTCCGGTCATCGGGGTGAATGAAATTTGTGAAAGGTTGGGATAGAAATATTTCTTCTGGGTATCCACTTTGGCCGATAGCCGCCCGATTGGAGAAAACCACTTTTAAATCCTGCGTGACGATAATGGCTTCCTGGGCGTTTTCCACGACTAGACGATATTTTTCTTCACTGGCGAGCAGAGCTTCTTCAGCCTCTCTTTGTCTGCGCCTCATTTCCGCTTCTTTTATCTCTCTTTCAATAGCTGCGGCCAGGCGCGATAATTTGCCTTTCATGAAAAAATCGCGGGCCCCTGCTTTCATACATTCGATGGCTGTTTCTTCGCCGATGGTGCCGGATATAACAATGAGGGGAATATCTATTCTTGTTTCTTTCAATAGTTCAATGGCCTTCGGAGCGCTGAATTTTGGCAGCTTATAATCGCATAAAATGATGTCCCAGGTTTTTTCGTTCAGCGCCGTTTTCATTTCCGCGGCGGTTTCCACCCGTTCATAGTCGGGCTTGTAGTCGTTTTTCCCCAGCTCTCTGATGACCAAGAGAGCATCGTCTTCATTGTCTTCGACAATCAAAACGCGCAGTGGTTTTAGTTTAGCTGTTTCCATATTGTTATTATTTTTCATCGGTAAACTTTCCTTTATTTTTTTTGTATATAGTGAAGCGTCCGGCATTCGCCGGATTTCATATCTCGTAGTTTCCGCTTCACTCTTCACGAGGTGCGCTTCACGTTTTCCTGGGTGGCGGTTCATTGTATAAAAGCCAGTAAAGCCCGAGCGCTTTGCTTGCTTGTACAAAGTCGTTGAAATCTACCGGTTTGCGCACGTAGCTGTTGGCGCCCAGTTTATAGCCTGCGGCGATATCATCTTCCTGCCTGGAAGAGGTGAGAATCACTACCGGTATCAGCCTGGTCAGTTCATTGCCGCGGATTTCCTTGAGTACTTCCAACCCGTCTTTTTTGGGGAGTTTCAAATCCAGCAGAATCACCGCCGGCAGATTTATCATGTTGCGGTCTTTATTTTTGCCGCTGCCGAAAAGATAATCCAGCGCCTCCTCTCCGTCGCGGGCGACGATGACTTCATTGAGAATTTTGTTTTGCTTGAACGCCCGCAGCGTCAGCGCCACGTCATCCGGGTTGTCTTCCACCAGTAAAATGAATTTGTTTTCCACAATTCGCTCCTCTCATTGTGTGATTACAGCGATTAGCAAACAAGATTACTGCGATTCAGGAACGACGATTACCGTGATTAAGGCATCGCTGCAATCTTTTCTTTTCATCGTTGTAATCTTGTCTTTCATATCATTAATCTTCTAACTTCACAGCTCCTGTTGCCGAAATTAACAAGCAGTCCTACTTTTATGCCGGATGCCTTTAAGTAAGAAATCACCTGGCTTTCAAAGATTTTGGGCATCCTTCCCTCCGCCGCTTTTAATTCAACAATCACCTGATTTTCGACGAAGAGATCAACCCTGAATTTACCTGCCGGTTGCTCTTCATACGTAACAGCAAACTCTTTTTCCGCGGCAAATTGCAAAGATAGTTTTTCTAAAGCAATTTTTAAAGCATTCAAATAAATGCGCTCGACAAAACCAGGACCTAAGGTGGTATGAACATGAAAACAGGCTTCAATAATTTTGCCTGTTAAAGGATCCCGTTCACCATTATTATCACTGTAATCACTTTTTTTAATCGTTGTAACCATATTTTCGTCGCTATCATCGGCTTTTATAATCACCGTAATCTTTTTTCCTAATCGTTGTAATCGTTTCCCCTAATCTCCGTAATCAATGTTTTTTACGGTAATGTGAAGTAAAAAACAGCTCCCTTATTTACTTCGCTCTCCGCCCATATCTTTCCGCCGTGGCGGTGAATGATTCTCTGCACCGTAGCCAAACCTATGCCTGTTCCTTCAAATTCATCAAAAGTATGCAGACGCTGAAATGGCCCGAATAATTTGTCGACATAAGTCATATCAAATCCCGTGCCGTTATCGCGGATATAAAATACATTTTGTCCATCCTCATTTTTGACTCCGAATTCGATAAGCGAGTTTTCTTTCTTGCCGGTAAACTTGAATGCATTGTCAATCAGGTTAGCCAGGGCAACTTGCAGTAGTGCAGCATCTGCTGTGGCAGTTACATTATCTTGAATTTTAACTTTTATATTTCTAGCGACTGCCTGCTTTTTGCAGAAATTTACTGTTTCTATTAACATTTTGCTTAAGTTTACAGGTTTGGGGTGAAAATCCGCTTTGCTTACCCGCGATAGGTTAAGCAAGTCATCAATAAGCCCGCCCATGTTCTGCGCGGCGCGGCGAACCCTTTGCAGATAGTCTTTTCCTGCTTCGTCAAGTTTGCCGCCGTAGTCTTCCAAAAGCGCCGCGCTGAAGCCGTCGATGCTTCTGAGCGGCGCGCGCAAATCGTGCGACACGGAATAGGAGAAGGCTTCCAGCTCTTTATTGAGCGCTTCCTGCGACTCATTGGCTATGGTCAGTTTTTTCGCGTTTTCGTTTAAGTCATCAACCACATTGAGCAACGCCAGCTGGCTTTCATGCAGTTCTTCCGTGCGCTCGTCCACGCGCTGTTCCAGCTCTTGGGAGAGTTTTCTTATTTCTTGTTCCGCCTGTTGGCGTTCGGTAACGTCGCGAACAATTGTAAGTATCCGTGTATCGTCCATGGCAATGATATGGGCTTCAAAATGTTTCGTTCCGTTTGGCAAATCAAGAATATATTCTATGGTTTGCAATTGTTTAGTTTTATGTGTATTTTTAATACCTCTAATAAATTTTTCCGCCACATCTGCTGGGAGCACTTCACGGATGGATTTGCCCAGGAACTTGTCTGGTTCAACTGCCAGCAAACTTGGATCGCTGGAATGATAGTCGAGATAGGTTCCCTCACGGTCATATATGAACATCATGTCAGGAATAGCCTGAAGAAGGGAGCGGCTTCTCAGTTCACTCTCGCGCAGCGCTTCTTCCGCCCGCTTGCGCTCGGTGACATCGTGAATAATGGAATGGAGGAATTCCTTTCCTTTTAACTCGATTTTGGAAGTGTACACCTCTACATTTCTTATAGAGCCGTCGGCAAGGCGGTGGCGGAATTCAAAGTATATTTTTTTTTGGGCGCGGGCTTTTTCCATTTCCTGCCGGATTTCCGCGGGCGAAAGCGTGTTGATATCGGATATTTTCATTTGTTTGAGCTTTGCGCGCGGCCAGCCGTAGAATTTTTCCGCCGCCTCATTGGCGTCGACAATAGCGGTGGTATGCGGGTCAATCAGCAATTTCACCGCGACATGTTCTTCAAACAGTTTTTTGTAGCGTTCTTCGCTTTCCTGCAATGCCTTTATACTGAGTAGTCCTGAACTCTGGTCGGAGAGAATTTTTCCGGCAAGAATTGTTGCCAGGGGGTAAAATAAAATGACCGGTAATCCAAGGTGTTTGATTGTGGACATAGCTAATTCACCAGGTAGCGTGAACATTAGCGCCACCATTGTTACATGCACGGCTAAACCAAGAAAAAAAAGTTGCGATACGGAAGGAGGGTTGTTTTGTGGCCTCAAATAGTGGCGTATCAGAAGCCCAATAACCGCCGCGGTCAGTATAACCAAAACACCCATAACAACACCCGGCCCGCCCAGCGCAAGGCGGTAAGCGGCGGCCATTGCCGCTGTAATAGAAACGGCCGGATGGCCGAAGAACAGCGCGCATAAGCTGATGATGATCGATCGGCCGTCAAAGATCAATCCAGGCCCCAACACAAGCGGGCGCAGCATCCCGAGAAGGGTAACGGCTCCGAAAAGAAATCCTTGCATTAAGACACCCGGCCACGTGTCTCTTGGCCAACGCTTGTCGATGAACCCTGATAAAACGCTCAGGGCGACAAGCATTGCCAGATTCAAAATCAGGTCAATGTAAAGCATAAGAACTCCGCCGTTTGTATCTCATGATGCGTCGCACGTGAAACATCTCTCGCGCCTCACGCTTCACTCATTTCTCTGTCATGCCGGCGAAAGCCGGTATCCAGTTTTATTAATTATTTTCTGGATTCCGGATCGGGCCTGCCCCGTACCGGATACGGGACCCGGAATGACGAAAAAAGTTTCCCAAATTTAACATATTCTGCGCTTCACCCGGTATACGCCGAGCTTACGCGCTTCACGATTTTTTCTCCAGCTCTTCAATTCTTTTTTTGAGTTCAGTCATTTTTATTTCGCGGTCGACAAATACCTTGTTGAGTTCTTCGAGCTGGGTGATTGTTTTTTTTAGTTCCGCTGTCCTTTCTTCAACCATCTTTTCCGTCTCGTTTTTGAGCCGCGCGTTTTTATCGCTCTTTTTTTTATGAGTATCTATATCGCGCTCCAATTTTTTATTAGCTTGTTCCAATTGTTCCATTTTGGCTTCCAGCTTGCGTATCAGCACCTCATTATATTGCTTCAGATACTCTGCCTCTTCTTCTGCTTTTTTAGTTTTCGGCTTAGCTTTTGCCGCGGAAAGCGCAGGGGATTCTTCTAATGTTTCCTGGACAACCTTTAAAAAATCTTCCGGGTCGATTGGTTTGACCAGAAAGCGATCTGCTCCCAGATTAAGGGCGAATGCCCGGTCGCGCTCATCGGTATAGGTGGCGGTATAAAAAATAAAAGGGACTGATTTCAGAAGATCGTCATTTTTCCAGCGGCGGCACAGAGCGAAGCCATCCATCACCGGCATCAGAATATCGGCGATAATCATGTCCGGCGGAGTTATCCGCGCTTTTTCCAGCGCGTCCGCGCCATGGATGGCGCTAACAACTTCGTAGCCCTGACCTGTAAGCAGGCTTTTCAGCAGGTAGCGATTTTCCTCTTTATCGTCCACAATCAGAATAAGGCTCATTTGTAATTACTCCCCTTGCGTTCATGTTATTTATCTTTGTCACTTATGTGCGCTTCACTGATTTTCTCCAATTCTTCTATGCGTTTTTTCAATTCTCTCATGCGTAGTTCTCTTTCAACAAATACTTTATTTATTCTTTCCAGTTCAGCGGTTTTTGTCATAAGTTCAGCGGTGCGTTGAGCAACGCGCTGCTCCAGTTCCTCGTTGAGTTTTCTTATCTCTTCCTGTGCAATTTTTTGTTCGGTGATATCCCGCGCGGTAGAAAGAGCTCCGATAACATTTCCTTTTTCATCTTTTAGCGCGCGACACCACCAGGACAGCAGGCGTTTTTCACCGTCTTGGCGCCTTTGCCAACTCTCCACATAAATCGTATCTTCCGCACCTTCAAAAACAGCGGCCACCTTGGCATAAGTGTCTTGCTTGCCTTCAAAGAAGAAAGCGGCTTCCTTGCCGATAACATCATTGCCGAAAAATTGTTTTCCTGGTTCATTTACCCATGTGTAAATCTTATTATTATCCACCTCCATGATGATATCGGGAATTGCAGAAAGAAGCGCCTGCTGGCGCGCGGAAAGTTTTATTATTTTTTTTTCTATTTTTTCACGCTCCGTGATTTCTTTTTCCAGGTTTTTCACGGAAGTGTAAGATTGTTTCAACTTTTGCGTCATTTCATTTATTTCCTGCGCCAGATCCGCCAATTCATCGTTTCCCTTTATGGAAAGGCGATGCTCCAGATTTCCGACTCCGATAATCGCTATTCCGGCAAGGAGTTCTTTTATTCTTTTTGTCACAATGTCGCTGATCAGGGTGGAATTGACCACCATCGCCGTGACGCCGATGATGATGAAAATGATGACGAGAGCAACGCCTTTGTTACGCGCCGCCAGTTCTTCTTTTCTGGCCAGTTCGTGCAGCTTGCTGATATTGTCATTTAAAGAATAGGCTTTTAAAAAAACCTGGCTGATTATTCTTGCTTGTGCTTCGGTATAGGCGAGTTTTTTTTGCGCAGTAAGCGCGTTTTGTTTATGACTCTCCAGAATCATGGGAAATAAGGAAGCTGTCGCCGCAAAGTTTTCTTTTGCGTCCTGCAGCAGGGCTTTGGCCGCAGAAGCGGTAAATCTGTCCGTCGCCGAATCCAGCAAGGTTCGCAGGTATTCGGTTTTTGCGTACCACTGCGTTTTGGCCCGCTCCTCCGGATAAAAAAGCCAGTTATCTCTCAATATAATGCGTTCGAAGGCGGTTCTTTCTATCTCATGGACGAGAAGCAAATTATCATTTGCTTGGCGCGCCGTCCATAATGCCCAGGCAAGGGAAAACAGTATGAACAATAAGGAGGTAAGAGAAAACCAGGCGCTGAGTTTGAGTCTTTTGTTGATTTTCATGCCCTTCTCTCCATATCTCGTATCTAGTGAAGCGTCCGGCAGCCGCCGGATTTCATATCTTGTTTTTCGTCGTTCGAGCTTTGTCATACCGGCGAAAGCCGGTATCCAGTTTTATTAATTATTTTCTGGATTCCGGGTCAAGCCCGGAATGACGAAAAAAAGTTTCCCAAAGTTAACATATTCTGCGCTTCACCCGGCATACGACACAGTCTCATACGCCGGGCTTACGCGTTTCACGAATAACGCTTCACGAGATACGAACGACGCTTCGCACGCCAAGCCTCGCGCCGGGCGCTAATGTATAATTCTCACCGCTTCCGGTTTTACCGCCTTCAGACCGTCAAAATATATGTAATCCAGATAATTGGGCATGTCCCGTCGCGCCGTTAATCCGTGTCTTATTGCCCACCTGGTCTGGTCTTCAAGGCTCAGCAGAAGTCCCTGGGTAAGGGTTATCCGAAAATCAAATATTTCCCATAATTCGTCGAGAGAGGCCTTATCCGCTTTAATGAAATCGGCCACCAGCCGCCGTGAATCTTCCGGGTATTCCCGGGCAAATTTTTCGGCTTTGATCAGCGCGCGCAGGAGTTTTTTTATTGCTTCAGGGTTTTTCTTTACGTATTCCTGCGTGGCGACGATACAGAAAGACTCGGCATAAAGATGTTCACCGTAAAACAAGGACGCTTTCGCGTTCCATTCTTTTTGCAGTTGGAAAAGCGTGGGGTTCCATGTGGAAACGGCATCCACCTTTCCGGCTTTGAGGGCCGCAGGCATTTGGGCGGGTGTAAGATGGACAACTTTTACCTGTTTTCTTTCGATATTCTGGTCAAGTAAAAACGCATACAGAAAAAAATCGCTCGTCGTGCCCCGCGTGACGCCTATTTTTTTACCTTTGAGGTCTCTGGGTTTGACAATTCCTCTGTCTTTTCTGGCCACAATGGCTTCATTTTTTTCCGACGACTGGATTCTGGCGATAATTGCGACAGGTCGGCCCTCCATGACGGCAAACATAATCGGAGTATCGGCTACCGTCGCGATGTTGGCTTTGCCGTTAAGAACAGATTGCAATGCAAGTTTGCCGAAGTCATGCGGCTGCGGTATTGCTTCCAGGCCTTCCGCCAAATAAAAATTATTGGCGAAGGCGATATGGGATAAAATGTCGCTGGTCGCGGTGGAATAAGCGATGGTGATGCTCTCGGGCGGGGCGGCCTGTTTTTGGGGCTTGCAGCCCGCCGTGATAAAACCGATTACCGCGCAAATAGTGAGAAGCAGAAAAAAGACGCTTCTTGTGCTGACAGTGTTCATATTTCCTCCATCGAGCCTCTTTAGGGAGACGGCCGGTAAATATGATGTTGAAAGTTAACGTCGTTGCGCGGTCATTACGGTTAATTTTACTATATAATTAAAGAAAATCAACATAATATATTGAATTACTGTGCCGGTGTTTTTTGCGTCCTGAGCAGCGGCGGGCAATTACTTATGGAAATTGTTTTAATTATTTTTTATAGTAAACCTAAAATTGACAAAGGGTTTTATGAAAGATAAGCAATTTGGCCGCCTGCGTTTCATCAGCGGAGAAAATCACGGCAAATACCCGTTTAATCATTCAGTTTATATACAGGGCAGGGAGGCGCGTATTGTTATTGATCCGGCGTGCTCTTTGGAAAAGCTAACGTGTCTGCGCGACCAGGAAGGCGTGGATATGGTCTGGCTTTCGCACTGGCACGAAGACCATATTCATTACATGTATCTTTTTGATGGTGCGCCGGTATGGATATCCGAAACGGATTTTCCGCCGCTTACTGATATCGAAACTTTTCTGGACTGGTACGGGATAAACGACTCTAAACTTCGCGCTTATTGGGAAGAAATTATGCGCAAGGAATTTAATTATCAGCCGCTGAAATCGGCAAACTTTTTCCCGATAAACGAGGAGACGGATATTGGGGGCATCCCCGTGCAAACTATTGCCACGCCGGGGCACACGCCCGGGCATCTTTCTTTTTTCTTCCCGGAAGAGGAACTGCTTTTTATCGGCGATTATGATTTGACGCCTTTTGGCCCCTGGTACGGCGATGCCGCCTCGAGTATTGAAGAGACCATTGAGTCCATCCGCCGACTCAAGAATATTCCGGCTAAAACCTGGATTGCCTGCCATGAAAAAGGCCTGTTTGAGGAAAATCCGGGAAAGCTTTGGGATAATTACGAAAACATCATTTACGAGCGCGAGAATAAAATCCTTGATTTTATCTCAAAAAAACCTTTGACATTGGAGAAAATATCCGCCGCCTGGCTGATTTACGGAAAACCCAGAAAACCGCTGGAATTTTTTGAAGCCAACGAGCGCGTTTTGGTCAATAAACACCTGGAGCGCCTGCAAAGAAACGATATTATCATTAAGGAAGGCGATAAATATAGTAAAGTTTAATTATTCGGTGGCATTAATTAATCGACATTGATAAAATTCGGCAACTATTGAGCGTTATTGAAAAACAATTCGTTCAACGTGTTATCGCGAGGAGCGAAAGCGACGTGGCGATCTCTAAAGATTGCTTTACCCCGCAGCCACGGGGTTCGCAATGACAAGGGTGGCTTGCGCCGCCTCGCAACGACTGCATCAGATTGCTTCGTCCCGATAAATCGTGTTCGCAATGACCGAATAGATATTAGGCAAAGGTTTCATCGAGACGTAATTGAAAAAAATATCAATGAATATGCGGAGGAAGTAAATGTACTGGGAACAAGAAGTAGAAAAGATAGGCCAGGCCAAACTGAAAAAAATGCAACTGGCGGCTCTACAAAAGACGATAAGAAGGGCGCAAAAATCTTTTTATTATGAAAAGTTATTTAAAGATAATAAGTTAAACGCGAAGATTGTAAAATCAGTCAGCGATATACAGAAGTTTCCGTTTACTATCAAAGATGATCTGCGCGAACATTGGCCTTACGGGTTTGTCGCCGTGCCGAAGGAAAAACTGGTGCGCATGCATTCGTCTTCCGGGACTACCGGGCGCGCGACGGTTGTGTTCCACACCCTTCGCGACATTGCTGTCTGGACGAATCTTCTGGCGCGCTGCATGTATATGGTTGGTATGCGCCAGAGAGATGTATTTCAGAACATGATGACTTACGGGCTTTTTACCGGCGGTTTAGGTTTTCATTACGGAGCGGAAAAAATCGGCGCGCTGATCATTCCCGCGGGCGCGGGCAATTCCAAGCGGCAGATTCAGCTGATGCGTGATTTTGAAACAACCGTTGTGCATGTCATCCCCAGCTACGCTCTGCATCTTTCCACGGTCTTTGCGGAGCTAAAGCTCGACCCGCGCCGGGACACAAAAGTAAGAATAGCTTTTTTAGGCGCGGAGCCGCACACGGAAAAAATGCGCAAAAAAATAGAAGAAATTTACGGCTATAAGGCGTTTAATTCCTATGGTTTATCGGAGATGAACGGGCCGGGCGTGGCTTTTGAGTGCCCTGAACAAAACGGCATGCATATCTGGGAAGATAGTTTTCTGGTGGAAATAGTCGATCCGAAGACGCTGCAGCCGGTAGCTGATGGAGAAGAAGGCGAACTGGTTTTGACTTCACTGCAGCGGGAAGGTATGCCACTTATCCGCTATCGAACCAAGGATTTGACCAGAATTATCCCCGGGCGCTGTCCCTGCGGCAGAACACACCGCCGGATAGAACGGATCAAAGGCAGAACAGACGATATGCTGATTCTTAAGGGCGTCAATATTTATCCCATGCAGGTGGAAAAGAAACTGATGGAGATTGAAGGCGTCGGCACAAACTTCCTGATTATTTTAGAGCGCGAAGGTTTCAATGATGATATGATGGTCAAGGTGGAAGTGGATAAAAAGTATTTTTCCGGCGACATGAAACAACTGGAAGGTTTAAGAAGAAAAATTGTGGAAGAACTAAAAAGCGAAATTCTGATTACACCGAAAGTAAATTTGGTGGAACCGGACAGCATCCCGAAGGGTGAAGGAAAAGCCGTCCGTGTTGTCGATAACAGAAAAGATTAATTTAGCAAAATAAAAAGGAGAACATTATGATCGCGTATCAACTTTCTATTTTCGCGGAAAACAAGCCGGGGAAGCTCGCGGCGGTGACCGGCGTTTTAAACAGGGAAAAAATAAATATCCGCGCCACGACAATTGCCACCGCGGATACCTTTGGCGTGGTCAACCTGATTGTGGATGATCCGCAAAGAGCGGAGACAGCTCTTTCCCGGGCGGGTATGACCGTTCATCTGCGCGAGGTTTTGGCCGTTTTGATTCCGGACAAACCAGGCGGGCTGGATAGCCTTACTCAATTGCTCCATAAAGAAAAAATCAACGTCAATAACGCCTATGGCTTTGTGCTGGAAGGTTCAAAAACGGCGGTATTCGTCGTTGATGTTGACCAAACGCAAAAAACTGAAAAGCTTCTTGAAGAAAACGGTTTTAAAACTTTAGACACAAAAACTCTTTCCGCAATGTAAGTGATAAGGGGGTAAAATGGCGCACCAGGATAAAGGTAAATATTTCGAAAAGCATCCGAAAGATTCCACATTAGATGAAGGTTTGAAAAAAGAAATTCTTGCGCAGGCGCAGGATAACAATATTGCCTGCAAAAAGGCGGAGGAAATTGCCGTCAAAAAAGGCGTAACCATCGGAGATGTCGGCAAAGCCATAGATATTCTGAATAAAAATATTATCGAATGTCAGCTTGGGCTTTTCGGCTACGGCGACAAGGAAAAAATTGTGCAGCCGGCAAAAGAAGTCGCACCGGAACTGAAAACAAAGATAGAACAGGCGCTGCAAGACGGAAGGCTTCCCTGCGCGGCGGCATGGAAGATTGCCGCCCAGTTGAATATTCCCCGGATGAGAGTTTGCGCCGCCTGTGAGACGCTGAAAATAAAAGTCAAGCCGTGCCAGCTGGGCGCTTTCTGATTAAAATAGTCGTTTCTCTGGTTATGCTATTGTCATTGCGATGAGATCGCAGGGCGAAGAAGCAATCCGTATAATATCGAAGAGCCGGGATTTTTGTGTTTGAAAACACTTGCACTTTTCTGAAATTAAATTTTTAAATAGCTTTCCAGCAGCTTAACCATCAAATCGGCGTTTTGGCGCGTGCCTTCCAGTATTTCTTCCAGGCTTAATGGTTTTTCCACGAGGCCGTGGCCGAAATTATCCACGGAACAGGCGCTGGCATAGGGCAGCTCCAGTTCCATGGCGATGACGGCTTCATTGGCCATCGTCATGCCGACGATATCGGCAAAATTTGCCATCATTCTGATTTCCGCTTTTGTTTCCAGTCGCGGCCCCTGTGTCTGCCAGTAAGTCGCTTTTTCCACCGCAGGTAGTGAACAACGTTTTGCCGCGTTAATCAATTTTTGGCGTATTTCTTCGTTTAAGCTTGGTGTTATGTGCACGACGCTATCCTGAAAAATGGTCGGCGTGGCGGTAAGCGTCACAAAATCATCAGGGATAACAATTGTGCCGGGAGGCAGTTCTTTTTTAAGGGAACCAGTGGAATTAATTCCTATTATTTCTCTGACGCCGATTTCCTTCAACGCCTTTAAATTGGCGCGATGATTTATCATATGAGGCAGTATGTGATGATGGGGATCATCACCGTGACGCAAAATCAGAGCGATTCCTTCATACAAGTAAACGGCGGCCCGGCCGAATTCATTATCCTGCATTTTAGGTTTTGCTTCTTTTAAAAAAGTGCTTCTTTCCATGACCAATGTTGTGGAAATAACGCCGACTAAACCCATATAACCTCCCTTAATTACTGCATTCATAGCAGATTAACCTTATTCAGTCAAAAAATTGATCGGCTAAAATCCCGGGGCAAATAGAATTTGACTTTTTAAGGCGTATTATGACATAAAAGCCCTCAATCAAAAATCAGGGAGGGCGTGGATCAGTGGGCAGTGAATTTTTGAAAACAGCCACCGATGATAACTTTGAAAGTGAAGTTTTAAAAAGCGAAAAACCTGTGCTGATTGATTTTTGGGCGCCGTGGTGCGGTCCGTGTAAGGCAATCGGACCAGTTATTGAAGAATTGGCCGGCGAACTGAAAGACAGCGTTAAAATCATGAAAATGAATGTCGATGATAATCAGAAAACAGCCGTAAATTTTGGTGTGCGCAGCATACCCACCATGATTCTTTTTAAAGATGGAAAAGCTGTGGACAGTATTATCGGACTTGTCGCTAAAGAAAAAATATTGGAACTGGTGAAGAAGGGTTAAAAAACCGTTAACTTAAATTTAAGGGATAGAAGGAAGCAAATGAGTTTAAAAAGATTGAATAAAAAATCACCTTTCAAATTAATTGTCACAACCCTGCTGCTACTGGTTTTTTTGAGCGGTTGCCAGATTTCCTTTTCCAATCTGTTCGGTGGCAGCCGGCCGAAATTCGCCTCCAACCCGGAAGGGCTTTACGCCAACGGCGCGTATGAGTTCAGTAAAAAGAAATATGAAAAATCCCGGCAGTATTTTACACGCGTCAAAGAGGAATACCCGTTGCATGAACTGGCGGTTATGGCCAGAATAGGCGTTGCCGATTCTTATTTCAGTCAAAAGAAATATGCCGAAGCGGAAAATGAATACAGTGATTTCCTTATTTTTCACCCCACAAATGAAAATGTGCCGTATGTCATTTATCAGTTGGGAATGTGCCACTACAACCAGATAGAATCTATCGACCGCGATCAGACTTACACGATAAGGGCAAGAAGAGAATTCGAAAAGCTTGCGGCGCGTTACCCGGAAAGCAAATTCTCCATTATGGCCGAAGAAAAAATCAGGGACTGCAAACAAAAAATGGCGGAACACGAATTCTACGTGGGGCAGTTTTATTTAAAGCAGAAAAAGTATCAGGCCGCGCTGGCGCGCTTTGAAACGATAGAACGCGAATACGCTAATCTCGGCTTTGATTACAAGGTAAAATATTTTATTAGTGAAACAAAAGAAAAAATCGCTGAAGAGGAAAGAGTAAATAAGGCGAAGCAGGAAAAGATAAATAAGAAAAATCAGGAAAAAACCAAATCCGCGAAGATGTAATGATGCGCGTCGGGCTGCTGTAATTTATCCGCTTTGTCGTTAACCAAGTTTTAATTTTCTGATAATATTCTGCCGATCTTTTTCCGGATTGGCGGAAGTATCAATTTTAAAGTGAAATTCATCTGAGAATTCGTCAATCGTTTCAAAATCCGCTTTCTGTTCGTGAAATATTTCCCAGCGTCCGTCGGAGATACTGTTGTTTTCCCTTATTCTTTTGTCCAATCTTTTTTTGGTGACATCATCAGGGCAGTAACATTCGATTACGTAAAAAGGCACCACCAAATTTTTTGCCAGCGCGTAAGCCTTCTGTCTTTCGGCGCGCTTTTTAAAAGACGCGTCAATGATCACCGGTTTTCCCTGCTTGATATACCCAGCGGCAAGCTCGTAGACTTTTTCATAGGTTCGGCGGGAAGAATCATCGGAATAAATGCCCTGACCGAAATCTTCGCGGCGCTGTTGTGTCGGGTCGATATTAAGCATTTCCTTGCGTAATGAATCGGTGCGGATTACTTCGGCTCCAAGGATTTTGGATAAAGTGCGCGCCTGATAGCTTTTTCCCGAACCCATCAGTCCCGCGGTCAGAATTAAAACCGGTTTTTCCAGCCGCGCGGCATAATTATAGGAAAGCTCAAAATATTTTGCCGCCGTTTTTGCGATATCCTGCCTTTCATTTTCCGGCATTTCTTTTTGGTCCAGTCGAAAACTTATAACTTTTCCGCGCACGTAAGCGTAGTAACAGCGGTAAAAATCAAGCAGCTTGAGCAAATCGCTGTCGCCGGAATATTTGAGATACGAGCGCACAAATGATTCCGCGTATGAAGCATAACCGTTGAAATCAAGGTCCATCGTGAAAAAAGCGACTTCTGCGGCCACGTCGGAGCAGCGGAAGCGTTCGTTAAATTCTATGCAGTCGTAAATTATAATATCATCGGCAACACAAATATGCTCCAGATGCAAATCACCGTGGCAATCGCGGATTTTGTGTTCGCTTACTCGTTTTTTGAAAAGGATTTCGTTTTTTGACAGGAAATTTTCAACATAGGCGCTGATAAATTCATACTGATACGCGGAGATGGTTATTCCTATGTATTTTTTTGTTTGCGCGAAATTTTCCTCATGATTATGACGGATAGTTTTAACATTTCCCATTTCATCGATGTGACCGCCTGTTTGCGCCTCTTTGTGAAAAGCGGCGATTTTTGCGGCTATCGCGTCCATGATTTTTTCGTCGGCTTGTCCCTGGGCAAGCAATGTTTTCAGCATCTTGTCCAAAGGGAGTTTTTTCATTACAACCGCGTAATCCACAATCGTTTTTCCCTCTCCGGCGACAAAAATCCCTTTATCGTTTATGGCAAGAGGGTCAACGCGCAGGTAGATACCGTGAGCCAATCGCCGGTTTAGTCTTAATTCTTCTTCACAATAAAATTTTCTTTTCTCGAGTGTGGTGAAATCCAGAAATCCGAAGTTAACAGGTTTCTTGACTTTGTAAACAATATCGCCGGCGATAAAGACGTAGGATATGTGCGTTTGCACGGTTTCTACAAAACCAGGTTTGTGGGGGTAAAAATCCGGTTTGTTCATTGCCTCGATTAATCGGGGATCGCTCATAAAAAATTATCCTTTGCTTCCGTCAGTGTAAGGGGTCACGCCATTTATCTAAACAATAAAAGTATTGATAATCAAGCGAAAATTAATTTGTTTTGACTTAAAAGATTTGCTAAAGTCTGTTTCAGGAGAAAATATACAATGTTTAAAAAGCTGCGTAAAATAGTCACCACCAAATTCGCGGGAAAGGTTCTTTACGCGATCATCCGGCTTTATTCGGCGACATTTCGCGTTAAGATGGAAAATGAGCCTCAATGGATAGAAGTACTGGACAAAGGAGGCCGGGTTTTGCTTTGTATTTGGCATCAGCATTTTTTTATCGCTGTGCGATTACTTTCCAAATACCGTAAATACAAACCGTGTGTAATGATTTCCCGCAGCCTGGACGGAGACATTGCCACGCGGATTGTCGAAGCAGGCGGCGTTTCTGTTGCCCGCGGCTCGTCTTCGCGCGGTGGCAAAGCCGCTTTGAAAGGTATGATAGAAATGCTTTCAAAAAACGGATTCGGCGCGCATATTATAGATGGGCCGCGCGGCCCCGCGGGTGTGGTAAAACCCGGCGCTATCGCGATAGCCTACGGCGCGGATGCTGTTCTTGTTCCAGCATCTGCGTATGCGGATCGCGCCTGGTATATGAAAAGCTGGGATAGGTTTTTTATTCCCAAGCCTTTTGCCAGGATCACCATACGCTTTTATCCTAAAATCAAATTGCCGCAATTGAAAAATAATAATGATTTTGAGAAGCAAAGAAAAAATCTGGAAAACATTATGTTGCCCCATCTCTATGTTTGATTTTATAAACGGTGATTAATTTTCCAGCCAGCGGGAAATCTTTTTAAGTTCTTCTTTCCATCTGTCGGCTGGCCGCACCTTTAAGAAGGCGTCGAACAGATCATCAATTATTTTAACGGCTGCTTCGATCAGATAAATTCTTTCCAGAAGATTTCCTTCTTTGTCCTGTGGGTTTTCCGGTGGTTGCGTTACGGGCAATTTCAGAGATTGAATGTCGAAGGTATCAGCCTTGAAAATAAATTCCCATTCGTTTTTGTCATGAATAAGCCTGATTCCCGCTTCCTTTACCTTTTTCCCCTGGCGCAGCGCTTCCTTCCCTTCTTTCAGCTCGGCATGCAATCCGGAGCAGACAACGCCCTGGGCGTATTCTCCCTCGCCCGCTTCCAGCGCGATTCTTTTTAAAAAATGAAGTTCTACTTCTTTCCCGGAGGTAAGCGCGATGTTGCCGCCGCGTTCTTCGGATTTATACCAGAGCCAGGTCAGAAATTCGCGTCCGATCAGGGATATTGAATCAGGTGATTCGAAAGCGCCTTTAAGCTGAGCTGCTTTATCCTGCGGCGAAAATCGCTTAAGGTTCAGAGCGAAAGAATTTTTAAATAAAACAGCAAAGTCATCGGCTACTTTGTCCGTCAGCGAGGAAAAATAAACGGTATTTTTCCCGAGCGACCATAAGAGGTCATAAAAAGAAGGCACGGCGTCTTGTCGGGACATCATTTCCATCTCTACTTTTTCCTTTATGCCCGCCGCGGTTTGTTTTCCGATTCTTTCTTTGCCACTTTGGGCCAGATACCGCCTTTCTTCCTCCAGCAGTTTTAACTTCAGGAGTTTGGGCGCGATGAGTTTTCGGTCAATACGCAGACAGAAAATAAGATAATCGCCCAGAATATAATCCGCGTGTTTAAAATCGGCATCCAGCACGTCAGTCAGCGAAACCCAGCCCATACTTTTTTCCTGTGTGGATTTTTGCTGATCCCGATAAGCGCAAGCTTTAATTTGCTTGTTGATAGAATTCAAAAAATCCCGAGGTAAATCATCTTCCACATGAAAACGCGCGAAAGAAAAACCACCTTTAAGTAATCCCATAGTCAGCACCTCGCAGGCCGGCAACGTATATTAAGCATAGGGTGACTGTCAAGAATTAATCGTGCAGAAAACAGCCGAAAATTGATTGTGTCCAAGCGTTTCCGGCGCATATTTATCCATAGACACAAGGTTTTTTTTGTGTTAGTGAGCTTCATATTTCGAGGTTAAAAATCCATGAAAATCCGGACAATCGGCATTGTCGCCAACATTGAAAAGGCGAATATCACCCGGCATATAAGCACGCTGAAAAAATGGCTGGAAAGAAAAGGCGTGAAGGTTTTTCTGGCGCGCGAACTGGCCGGCAAAATGGGTTTGACCGGCGCGCTTAACTGGGATGATTTAGCGAGAAAATCACAGCTGCTCGTTGTCTTTGGCGGTGACGGTACGATGCTGCGCACCGCGCGCCACGTTGCCCGGTATAAGGTTCCCATTGTGGGCGTCAATATGGGCAGTTTTGGCTATCTTACAGAAATAAATTTAAACGAATTACATGACGCGCTTGATTTGATTTTGCGCGGTAAGTATTTAGTGGAAAAAAGGATGATGCTTTCCGTGTCGATAAAAAACGGCGCTTCTTTAATTAAAGCGGGCGAAGTGCTCAATGACGTGGTAATCAATCGCGGGAATCTTTCGCGGATAACAGAATTGGAAACATCGGTGAACGGAGAGTACCTCACAACTTATAAAGCTGATGGACTGATTATTTCCACTCCCACCGGCTCCACTGCTTATTCTCTTTCCGCGGGCGGCCCGATTGTTTTTCCGGGGAAAGAATTGATTATTATCAACCCCATTTGCCCGCACACCCTGACAAATCGGCCGATAATTTTTCCGCATGACGCGGATTTGAACATAACTCTCTGGTCGAAAGAAAAAGGCGCCACGGTAACCCTGGACGGTCAGGAGACCTACCAGATAAAATCCGGTGACGCGGTGATGATAAAAAAATCCAGATACGCGGTAAAATTGGTTCTTTCGCCGCACCGCGGTTACTGGGAAATTTTGCGCTCCAAGCTTGGTTGGAGTGGTTTGCCTTCAGGGACGGGGAAAAGAAAAAATGCTGAACGACCTGAGCATTAAAAATTTCGCTATTATTGACGAGCTTAATGTCGCTTTCGGCGATGGCCTGAATATTATTTCCGGAGAAACAGGCGCCGGGAAATCGATTATTATCGGCGCGGTCAGTCTTCTTTTAGGGGAGCGGGCTACTTCCGACATGATCCGCTCGCAGACAGATTCCGCGGTTGTGGAAGCGCTATTCAACATCAGCGCGTACAACGGCCTGCGGCAAAAACTTGAAGAAATGGGCTTTTCCGCTTCCGAAGAGCTGGTAATCCGCCGGGTAATTTCTCGCTCGGGGAAAAACAAAGCGTTAATTAACGGCCAGATGGCGACGTTGGCAAACCTGGCGTCAGTGAGCGAATCCCTGATAAATATTTGCGGCCAGCACGAGCATCAGGTTATTTTAAACGAGGATAATCACGTTGATATTCTTGATGAATTCGGTGGTTGTCTTGATTTATTCAGTGAATATTCAAAGGTTTATAGTCAATTTTTAGAAGTAAGAGCGCGGATAAAAAAGTTTGAAGATTTACGGCGCAGTCGTGAGGAAAAAACGCAACTGCTCAAATTTCAGCTTAAAGAAATCGCCGATATCGATCCACAGCCCGGTGAAGATAATCAGCTGGCTGATGAAAAAAAAGTTCTGCTCAACTCGCAGAAACTTGTGGATTTAGCCGGGCAATCTTATGACTTGCTGTACGGCGATAAAGATTCCGCGTGCGTAAAAATAAAGGAAGTGCAAAATCAGGTGCGCCAGATTAAAAATATCGACGCTTCGCTTGTGCTTGCCGATACGGATATTGAAGCCAATTTTATTTCGCTGCAGGAAGCGGCGCTGAATCTGCGCGATTACAGCAAAAAACTTTTTTTCGATCCGGAACGCCTCGCCCAAATTGATGAGCGTCTGGAGATGCTGGGGCGTCTAAAACGCAAACACGGCGGCACGATGGAGAGCGTTTTGCTGCAGAAACAGAAAATCGAAGAAGAGCTCAAGCAGGTTTTTTCCGTGGAGGAAGAGCTGGAAAAACTGGGACGCGAAGAAGCGGTAATCAAAGAAGACCTGACCAAAAACGCTCTTGCTCTTTCCGCGCGCCGGAAAGAAGCCGCGGCCAAGCTCAAAAACTCCGTGGAGCGTGAAATTCATGAGCTGAATATGCCACACGCTTCTTTTGAGGCTTTTTTCAAAAAAAGAGCCGCGGACAAGAAAGTTGAAGATTACGGCCCCAAAGGAGGAGACGAGATAGAATTTTACCTGGCGGCAAACGCGGGTGAGGGACAAAAGCCGCTCAACAAAATCGCCTCCGGCGGAGAGCTGTCGCGCATCATTCTGGCGCTGAAAAATGTCTTATCGCGCACCGGTTCCGTGGCCACGGTTATTTTTGATGAAGTGGATAACGGCATTGGAGGCGCTACCGCGGAAATTGTGGGAAGAAAACTAAAAGAAGTATCCGCTAATCATCAGGTTATTTGCATCACGCATTTGCCGCAGATTGCCTGCTACGGTGAAGGACATTTATATGTTTCCAAAAAAGTAGCCAAGGGAAGAACGACAACCTCTGTGGAAAAACTGGATGAAAAACAGAAGATAGAAGAAATCAGCCGCATGCTCGGCGGTGTGGATGTAACCGAAACAACCAGAAAGCATGCCCTGGAGATGATCAGCGGCACAAAAACAGCCGGCGCTGGGAAAAAGGAATAAAGTAGATGCTGAGAAAAGCGCGCGTTTCCGATGTAAAAAGCATTCACCGTATGATAAATGTCGCGGCGGGAAAGGGTGAGATGCTTTCGCGTTCGTTGATGGATATTTACGGATCGCTGCGGGATTTCTATGTTTACTACGACGAAGAACAAGAACTGGTGGCCGGCGTTTGCGCGATGAATATTATCTGGGAAAATCTTGCCGAAATACGTTCGCTTTGCGTGGAGGAGGATTATCGCGGCCGGGGCATCGGCAGAAACCTGGTGGAAGCGTGTATTTCCGAGGCAATCACACTGGGGCTTTTCAGAGTATTCACCCTTACTTATAAAAAAGATTTATTTGCAAAATTAGGATTTCATGAAGTTGACCGCGCCACATTGCCGGAAAAAATTTGGTCGGATTGTTTCCGCTGCTCCAAATATCCCGACTATTGCGACGAAACCGCGATGATCATGGAATTATGAAATCTATTTTCAAATTTATGCGACTAGCGCTGATTGCCGCGATTTTTTCTGGATGTATGCGCGCTGTGCCGGAGATTCCCTCTGCGCCGCCCGTTTCTCCGGAGGCCGATGTAATATCACTGAAACATTTTGAATTGGTGGACGCTTCCCAAGTCGAGTTTGCCGACGATCTTGATTATTCTTTATTGGAGGCGGCTATTGAGCGCAGCATAAATTATTATAATAAAGCCGGCCAGGATAAAATCTATCAGATCGACGGCAAACAGGTAAGCGCGGCAAAATTAAAAGAGACGCTTATCGCTTTTAATGAAGTAATTCGTCAGCCGTTGACGTCTGATGAGCTGAAACAAATAATTGCCGCGGACTTTGATGTTTATTTGATCGGGAGTATTGAAAAACATGGAAAGGCACTTTTTACCGGTTATTACGAGCCCCTGCTTGAAGGCTCTCTTTCTCCCTCGCAGAAATACAGATACCCTATTTATCGCGTGCCGCATGATTTGGTAGCCAGGCCTCACGCAAAGGGAGAAGCAAATATAGGACGGATAATAAACGGAGAATTCGTTCCTTATTACACTCGCGCGGAAATTGATATCGAAGGGGTTTTACGCAGCCAGGGTCTGGAGCTTATCTGGGTGGATGACCCCATGGAGCTGTTTTCCCTGCACATACAGGGTTCGGGAAAAATCAGACTGGAAGACAACACGCTGCTTACTGTTACCTACGCGCAGAATAACGGACGGCCTTTCCGCTCCGTTACCAGATACATGCTCGATGCAGGCCGGATTAGCGGCAGAGAAGCTTCTTATCGTAATTTCAAAAAATTGATACGGCAAAAGAACGACACGGAGCTTTTTGAAATTCTCAGTTATAACGAAAGATATATTTTTTTCCGTTTTACCGACGGCGAACCGGTTGGTTCGCTGGGTGAGCCGGTGACCGCGGACAGAACTATCGCCACCGATCCCGAGCACTTTCCCGAAGGCGCGTTGGCTTTTATTCGCCTTAGAAAACCTCTATTTGACGAGCGGGGCAATATCGTCCGCCGCGTTCCCTTTTCCAGGTTTGTGCTGAGCCAGGATAAAGGCGCGGCCATCAAAGGCTCCGGTCGCGTGGATTTATTCTGCGGCTTCGGTGAAAAAGCAATGGCCACCGCGGGGAGCCTTAAAGAAAACGGCGAACTATACTTATTAATCAAAAAATAATTTAAGTAAAAATATCTCTTGTCGCTTTTTGATTAGAATCCAGAATCAAATCGTTTCATCTTTTTGACGAGGGGTGTCACCGGGAAAATAAATTTTGCGTTAATGCCATATGATTTAATAGTATTTCTGCATAATTATTTTAGGCATTTTTGAATTTTTCTTTTAAGTAACAACGCGGATCTTCCGCCAAATAGTCACCGCTGTAAGCATGGGCGCGGCCGCGGCAGCCGCCGCAAACAGTTTTGTAATTACATTCGCCGCAAGCGCCTTTTAATTTTTCTTCACGATGGCGAAGATTCTGAAATATTTCCGCTTCATAATAAATCTTATTAAAATGGGCCTCACGGATATTGCCAGCGCTTACCTCCACAAAAGGGCAAGGCCAGACATCTCCATTGGCTTTGATGTAAACAAAACCTCTGCCCGCAGAACAGCCGTGAAAAACCTTGCCGGCAAGGTTTAGCAGCAAACCTTTCTCAATGCCTTGTCTTTCCAGAAGGTAAGCCCAGTATTGCGGCCCGGCTACAGGTTCGATAATCGTTTTGGCTGTTTTTTGTTTTTCGGCGATGAGCCCGCTTAAATATCTATTAGCAGTTTTTTTTAGAGTTGCTTTTTCAATATTTTCCCCACGACCTACAGCAACTAGTTGATACATGAGCATTATGCCCGCGCCACAATTATCGGCAAATTCAATCAACTCCGGCAGATGAGGCATGTTGTATTCCATGGCTGTAGTATTAATTTGTAAAAGTATCCCCGCTTTTTTTGTGGCTTCAATAGCACGCATTGCCAGGTCAAAGGAGCCAGGTTTATTTCTTACAAAGTCATGAATAGCGGCGTTTGATGCGTCAACGCTGATGGCGTTGCAGACCACACCGTGCTCCTTAAGCTTATGAGCCATTTCTTCGTCAATCAAAGTGCCGTTCGTAGCTATAATATTGGCCAGCCCCGCTTTTTGTGAATGACGAAGCAATTCAAAAATGTCCGGTCTCACCAGCGGTTCTCCTCCGGTATAAATCAACGTGCGGAATTCGCTGTTTTCCGCCAGCATGTCGATAAGTTTTTTTCCTTCATCAGTAGAAAGTTCATCGGGAGAGGCTTTATCGCTTGTGGCGTGACAATGGATACACTTTAAATTACACGCACTGGTTACTTCCCATACAGGATGGCCGGGGTACCCGATGCAACCCATGCCCAGCGAGCCATTGGCTACTGGTATTGAGCGAAAGCCGTGATGGATAAGCCAGCCTGGAAAATGTCGCCAGCGGTTTAGGTAACCCATGAGCAAAGCGCTACCCATTTGTCGCAACAAAAGAGAAGGAGGATTATAAAAAGCTTTAACTTTATTATTTGATTTCATTAGAGGTATGCTAAAATAAATGAAAGTGAAGTGCCGAGATTAACGACAATGTTCAGCCCGCACAAAATTTCCAACATTTTCCTTTCCTCATGTTTTTGGCGAAATATCATCGCAACAATAAACATAGAAATAATAAAAACAGGCAAGTAAAAATATATGATTTTAAAAGGAACGCCACCCAGTGGCGATAATAGCATAGCGGCGGAAGCCGAAAGCGCGCAGGCCGTGTAAATCATCAGCCCAGCTTTTTTACCTGCGCGGTATAGCAGATTCTTTTTGCCGACGCACATATCGGCGTAATAATCAGGAAATTCATTGAGCAGTATAACGTTAAAGATGGTTAGCCCGATGGAGATAGAAATCAAATGAATAATCGGATGAATAGTCGCAGTTTGTATATAGTAGGCGGAAGCAACGGGTAGCCATCCGTAGCAAAAACCGATAAAAATTTCTCCAAGTCCTCGTTCTACAAGTCTTATTGGCTTGGTGGAATAAAAGAAACCGAGGAAAGCCCCCAAGCAGCCTAAAAGCAGCGTGAACCTTCCAGTTTGGAAATAAAATTGTAGGATTATCCCAAGAATTCCGGCGAGCACAAAAGAGATGACACTGGTCCAAAAAGGAACAGCGCGGGGAAGCTTTCCTCCCGGAATCACACCTGACCCTCCGGCAAATTTGCTTCTGTAGTAGCGGTGCGATATTTCGTCTTCCCTATAATCGAAGTATTCACCAGCATGATAGGTAGAAAGCATAATCAGAATTATGGCGCAGACGCCTAAAACAAAAATTGCCGCGCTGAATGAACCTGCAATTTTAGAGGCAAGCACAGTTCCCAATATAAAAGGCAGTATTCCTACCGTATGAAAGGAAGGACGCGAAAGACTAAGCCATCCCCCGAAAGTTTTTATCCAAGAATGTCGCATGAGCAGCCTGTGACGGAAATTATAATCCGATTTATTAACACGCAGATATTTCATTATCAAAGCGGCATGTCCCAATCAACCTATTTTTGCATCAATTGAATAATATTATTTAAGCTAAAAAAGTATGTTTAAAAGTTATTTTTCGCGGAAAAAATTATTTCTTGCTTGTTAATTTTTAATATGTTAGGCGTAGCCCCAGTTTGCAAAAAACATCCAATTAAGCTCTTAGCCATGCTGAATTTTACGAGATTAAGATCAAAATTATCACTTGTAATATTTGTTAATTAAAGATTAGAGTAACGCTTCTTGATTGATAACTTCGGGTAGCAGTTTCGGAAAATCATATTAATGTTTTTATATTTTAAGGGGGCATATAAGTAATGACAAAGGCGGAATTGATCGAGGCGATGGCTTCGGGGGCGGATATTACGAAAGCGGCAGCGGCCTTAGTGCTTGACGCTTACGTAGGCGCGGTCACTAAAGAAATGAAGAAAGGCGGAAAGGTTGCCCTGGTTGGTTTCGGCACTTTTTCTGTTTCTAAAAGAAAAGCGAGAGAAGGCAGAAATCCCAAAACAGGAACCACAATAAAAATTCCCGCCAAGAAGGTTGTTAAGTTTAAGGCCGGCAAGGAATTAGCGGATAAAGTAAAGTAGTAATATATTTTAAGTAATCATTTGCCTGGGGCCTCCGCATTACATAAGAATTAATGGGAGGCCTTAACGCGTTTATATGATATTTTAAAAGGAGTTTCAATTTTGGCTTTAAAAAGAATTCTTAGCGGGATGCGCCCCACAGGTAAACTGCATTTGGGAAATTTGCACGGCGCTTTGGCAAATTGGATTGACTTACAGAACAGCGGCAAATACGAATGCTTTTATTTTGTCGCTGATTGGCACGCTTTTACCAGTGAATATAATTCCACGGAAGGGATCAGAGATAACATAACTTCCATGGTTATCGACTGGCTCGCCGCGGGTCTTGATCCGAAAAAAAGCACGCTTTTTGTGCAGTCCGCGGTTAAGGAACATGCGGAGCTGTTTTTGTTGCTTTCCATGATTACGCCGCTGGCCTGGCTGGAGAGAAATCCGACTTACAAGGAAATGAAAGCAGAGCTGTCCAATAAAGATTTGTCAACTTTCGGTTTTTTAGGTTACCCGGTTTTGCAGGCCGCGGATATTATCATGTATAAAGCTTATGGTGTTCCGGTAGGGGTTGATCAGCTGCCTCATGTGGAGCTTACCAGGGAAATTGCCCGTCGCTTTAATTATCTTTACAAAGAAGTTTTCCCGATACCTGAGCCTCTTTTAGCGGGCGTTACCAAGCTTCTGGGAATTGATGGAAGAAAGATGAGCAAATCATACGAAAACTCCATTTACATAAGCGATACCGGAAAAGCGCTGCAGCAGAAAATTTCCGCCATGTTCACTGACCCGCAGCGCGTGAAGAAAACAGATCCGGGCGATCCGGGGATATGCAATGTTTTTACTTTTCACGGATTGTATACGCCGCAGGATAAGGTTAAGCAAATAGATGCCGACTGCCGCAAGGCGGCCATCGGCTGCACGGATTGCAAAAAGATGCTTGCCGCCCGTGTCGCGGAAGTTATGAAGCCGATTCATGAGAGGATTGATTACTATGTGCATCATCTTGCGGAAATCAAAGAAATCATCGACGAAGGCAACAAAAGGGCGGCAAAGGTAGCTCGTCAAACCATGGAAGAAGTACGCGAAGCGGTTAAAATTTGAGTTTGGCTTTATGCTTATGAACGAAGAACAACCGGTAACAGATTACGCTATTAAATTGGATATTTTCGAAGGTCCGCTTGACCTTCTTTTATACCTGATTAAAAAAAATGAAATAGATATTTATAATATTCCCGTTTCTCTGATTGCCGAACAGTATCTGCAGTATCTTAAAATGATTAAATCGCTCAATCTCGACCTGGCCGGCGAATATCTGGTCATGGCTTCAACTTTGATTCATATTAAATCAAGAATGCTTCTGCCCGAGCCGGAAGAGCCGGAAGAAGAGGAAGAAGATCCGCGCGCGGAGCTGGTGCGGCAGCTGCTGGAATATAAAGCGTTCAAGGAAGCCGCGGAAAATCTGTCACAAAGGCCGATTCTGGAGCGCGATGTGTTTACCCGCGCGGCTTTTTCGCCGGAGGAAATCGAGAAAGCGCCGCCGGACGAAGATGAACTTATCGAGGTGAGCATTTTTGAGCTGATTGAAGCTTTCCATAAACTTGTTTCGCGCATCGACAAAAAGGAACTTATGGAAATCGATCTGGAAAAGCTGTCGGTCACTGATATAATAAATGAAATCATGGATAAGCTCTCCATGGAAAAAAATCTGACTTTTGACGAATTGCTGGGGGAGATTAAATCACGCCGTCGTGTAGTTTATACTTTTCTGGCGCTTTTGGAATTGATCAAGCTGCGCATGATCAAGGCTTACCAGGCGTCGGCCTTTGGAGTAATCCGGATATTTCCGGCTGTGGAGTATTAAATGGATAACATAAAAGCAATCATAGAGGCGCTGATTTTAGCTTCTGAAGCGCCGCTGGGACTGGAAAAAATATGCGCTGTTTTACCGGAGCTGGAAAAAGGTGAAGCGCGAAAAATTCTGGAAGAACTTATGGCGGAATATAACGAGCGCGGCGGGGGAATTTGCCTGCAGGAAGTCGCCGGAGGTTTTCAGTTTCGCACGCGTCCCGAATGGAGTCAGTGGATAAAAAAACTCAAAGGCACAAAGCCTCCTTCCTTGTCCGCGTCCGCTTTGGAAACACTGGCTATTGTCGCTTACCGTCAGCCGCTTGTGAAATCTGAAATTGAAAGTATCCGTGGCGTGGACGCGGGGCACGCGATCAAGGTATTGTTGGAAAAGAAATTACTGCGCATTGTCGGGCGTAAAGACGTGCCTGGTAAGCCAATAATTTACGGCACCACAAAGAAATTTCTGGAGGTGTTTAACCTTAAAGATCTCGCTGAACTGCCTACTATGCGCGAGCTTAAAGAACTCAATGAGCCCGCCGAAAATCTTGTGCCTGTGGAGGCGGATGAAGAAGCGGAAGCGGATGATGTATCGAAACCGGACGCGGTGTCCCCAATAGAAACTGATGCTGACTCTAACGCGGATTCGAAAGATGACATAAATGTGGACGCGGAAATAAAAGAGGAAACAGAGGCCGACGATAACGCGCAAGTAAGCGCGCAAGAAAAAACCGAAGCAGAAGCAGGAAATAGCGTGGAGGCGGAATCAAAAATAGAATCGCCACCTGACGTAAACGCAGAGACGGAAGAAAAAGCAGAAACTGAAACGGACGCCGGCAACGATAAACCAACCGAAGAAATATCCGGTTAATGAAAGAACGTTTACAAAAAATTATTTCCGCGGCGGGCATCGCTTCAAGACGCCACGCGGAGGAGATGATTACGGCCGGCCGGGTAAGCGTCAACGGAGTCGCGGTTAAAGAACTGGGAGTCAAGGCCGATAGCGATAAAGACGTAATCAGAGTTGACGGAAATGTTATCTTTGCCGAAAAAACAAATTTATATATAGCGCTCAACAAACCGGCGGGGTTTGTCACAACTCTTTCCGATCCTCAAAAAAGGCCGACCATAGTCGATTTGCTTTTCGATGTGCCGGAAAGGGTATATCCTGTAGGCAGGCTCGATTACGATTCCGCTGGACTCCTGCTTTTAACAAATGATGGTGATTTTGCTCAAAAAATTCAGCATCCGCGTTTTCAAATACCAAAAGTTTACCGTGTCAAAATTCAGGGACGCCTCACCAAAGAAGAATTCAAAAAACTAAACGAGGGAATCAGTTTACCTGACGGGGTTTTCCGGCCGGAACAAGTCCGTCTGGAAAAGTTTAATGATAGAAGCTGCTGGCTGCAATTAACTTTGCGCGAGGGAAAAAATAGAATAATTAGAAGAGGTTTTGAAGCGCTGGGAAGGCGCGTCAGCCGGCTGCAGCGGCAATCT
>DHGA01000037.1:173-35011 GCA_002402545.1 Syntrophaceae bacterium UBA4810 | reverse complement strand
GAAAATTTTCTTGACATTGCGGGTTAAATAGATAATAACTTCAACGGTATGTAAATAACCATATAAAACCATTCAGCGGTATATTTAGTAAACATTTTTAAGGAGGGGTTATGAACAAATCTGATCTGATTGAAGCTTTGAGCAATAAGCTCAACTTAACCGAGAAAAAGGCCATAGATGTCATAAACCTTGTTTTTAAAGGGTTTACGGACGAGCTGAAAAATGGTGGCCGCATTGAAATCAGGGGTTTTGGCAGCTTTGTTGTCAAAAAATACGGCTCTTACACCGGAAGAAATCCGAAGACCGGCGATAAAATCCAGGTAGAGCCAAAAAAGTTGCCGTTTTTTAAAGTAGGAAAAGAATTAAAAGACATGGTTGACAAGGGAAAATAACTCCTCCTTTCTTTTCATAGGAAATAAAAAAGGGGACTTGAATCAAGTCCCCTTTTTGTATTCTCACGTTTTGTTTTAATTAACCAAGATTAGCATTTACAAAATCCCAATTTATCAGATTCTGAATAACCGCGGAAAGATAATCAGGGCGGCGGTTTTGATAATCGAGATAATACGCGTGTTCCCAAACGTCGATGGTTAAAAGCGGTTTTTGTCCATGCGCGATAGGCGTATCGGCATTGGCCGTTTTGGTAATTTTTAATTCATTTCCTTCCGAGATCAGCCAAGCCCAGCCGCTACCAAATTGCGTAATGCCCGCGTTTTTCAGATCATCGGCAAATTTTTCAAAGTTTCCCCAGGTGGCTTTAATTTTTTCGGCGACAGCTCCTGTAGGTGCTCCTCCGCCCGCTTTTTTCAGGCATTGCCAGTAGAAAGAATGATTCCAGACCTGAGCGGCATTATTGAAAATACCTGTTTTGGCAGAATCCTTGGCGGCAATTTTGATTATTTCTTCCAGGGATTTAGCCGCGAGCTCCGTTCCTTCGATTAATTTATTTAAGTTATCAACATATGCTTTGTGGTGCTTGCCATAGTGGAAATCCAGAGTGTTGGCGGTAATGTACGGCGCCAACGCGTCCTTTTCAAAAGGTAATTGAGGTAAAGTTATAGCCATTTTTCATTCTCCTTTCTTTGTTATAATAAGAGTATAATCTTCTATTTCATTTTGTCAATGAGACTCGCCCCAAAACGAGCGAAGTGAAGTTTGAAGCGTTAGCCGAATTGATCCCGCCACCGCGGCTTGTTAAGGGTCAATTTATAAAAGTCACGCTTTTTTCTTTCGTGTTTTTTTACCGCCGGCAACTATGGGGTAGCTGAGCCAATTTGTGTAAATAAAATTGACAACCGCAAAAGCTAACGCGGCAAAAGCTGCTTGAGGCGGAAACAGCAAAATTGCTATGCCTCCGGCAAGGCCGTAATTTTTTAAAGTTCCCAAAAGAATCGCGGATGTAATTTTGCTTTCAGCGGCGTTTATTGCCCTGCCGATTTTTTTTATTACGAAATAAGTTGCGGGTAGGATTACCGTGGCGATGATGGGAATTACAGACATGTCGTACGACCAGTCGCTGATTAAATTGCTGCATTGCGCGGCTATTGAATAAAAAACAATAAAAAAGCAGCAATCTGTGATTAAGCCTTCGCGCGGTTCAATCATTTTGCCCCATTCTTTTTCCACGATAATTCTGGAAATAATAAGAGGTAGCAAAATAAGAGAAAAGACAATCAGCAAAATGAACCAATAGTTAATCTCTATATATTTAAGAAAGCTCAATCCGATAAGCGGAATAAGCACCAGCGCGCCCAGATATGCTCCCGCGAAACCGGCCATAGAAAAAGTTGAATCGCCGCGCAGTAATTTGTTCAAAGACAGCATGCTAACCGCGGGTGGTACCGCGGCGATCAGGACCATGCCTCGGAAAAAGCCTTCCTCCCGGGTAAAAATTATACCGGAAAATATAATAAGGTTACAAAGCAGTAAATAATTCAGGATATTTCCGTAAAGAGCCGGTGTGATCAGCTTTTTGGGGCGGCGGAAAAAACCACTCTGTATTTTCAGCGGAGTTATGGTCATTATCAGTATCAGGGCGGGAAGAATTAAAAACACGCTTATTGATACCGCCTGAGGAAAAAGAACACCAATCAGCAGTGACAAAGCGAATAGTATATTGGGGCGTGAAAAAATAAACTTTAGCGTTTTCATTTATTTACCTCTGCGTCCGTAACATTTTTTTAGCAAAAAGGACAATAACTAAAAAAACCGCGTTAAAAATTACTATAGTTCCTCCGGTCGGAAGATTAAAAGTAAAAGAAAAAAGCATGCCGCCGATTACTGATATGACGGAAAAAATAAAAGAGGCAATAATGGTTGACTTGAAGCTTAAAGAAAACTGCAAGGCCGCAACGGGTGGTAGAATCAGCAGCGCCGAAACAAGCATGATGCCGGCGATTTTCATCGCGGAAACAACGGCCGCGGCGGTTAGAATCATAAGGATTACATTCACGCGGTTTGTTTTAACGCCCATGCTCTTGGCCAGTTCTTCGTCAAAAGTGACGGTAAAAAGGTCACGATAAAAAAAGACCACAAACAGGATAACGGCGGTGAAAATAATAAAAGATAAAATAAGCTCCGTTTGTGTTGCCGTGAGAATATTGCCGAAAAGATAGCTCAACAAATCGGCGTTATAGCCTCCGGATAAGCTGGCCATAATTACTCCCAGTGCGATGCCGATGGATGATACAATGCCGATAGCCGCGTCGCCGTGAATGCGCCGGGAACGGGTTAAGTGAAGGATAGCAATAGAGGAAACTACAACCAGAGGCAGGGCGGCAAGCGTTACATACAAAGGGCTAAAGCCGATGAGCAGGACAATAGCTACACTGCCGAAGGTAACATGAGCTAGTCCATCGCCAATCAAAGACAACCTTCGTAAAACGAGAAAAACTCCTAAAATGGAGCAGGCAGCGGCGATCAGCACTCCGGTGATCAGAGCGCGTTGAACAAATTCGTAGCTGAGAATATTCGTGATTAACACTAATTAATCGTCTCCAAAACGTTATGCTGATGGCAGATTATGTGCTGGCTTCCCGACCCGAAGAATCCCGTCATTTCACTGGACGCGCAGAATTCTTCAAACGTCCCCGTAAAGAGCACTTTTTTGTCCATATAAAGAAGACGGCGGGCGTATTTGCCGATGATTCCTATATCATGCGTCACAAGAATAATTGTCGTTTTGTTGGTTCTGTTTAATTTTTCGGTAAGGGAATAAAAAATATCTCTCGTTTCCGGATCAAGCGCGGTTGTCGGTTCGTCAAAGATAAGCAAATCCGGCTGGCTGACCAGCGCGCGCGCCAGCATAACTCTTTGCTGTTCGCCGTAGGAAAGTTCGCCGATTAGCCGGGAAGCTAAATGCGCGATTCCCATCATATCAAGCGCGTTTTTAATTTCGTGCGCTTTTCTCTTTTTCAGGCCCATTGCCGTGATTTCGCTGACCGATCCGGGAAAATGCGTGTTGAGCGCGCTGAGTTTTTGCGGCAGATAGCCGATTTTTTCCCACTGGCGGAATTCGTTTTGAGGCTGGCCGAAAAGATAAATACTGCCTGAGAGCGGCGTTAAAATTCCCAGAATATTTTTTACCAGAGTGCTTTTGCCCGAACCGTTGGGTCCCACAATGCCCAGATAATCGCCTTTCTCCAGTTTAAAAGAAATGTCGCTGATCGCCCGGGTGGAATTGTAGCTGTAAGTAAGATTTTGTGTGCTGATTATGGTTGAGGGCATGACAGACCTTTTTGCAGATTCAACAGATTTTCTTCCATCAGCTTTAGAAAGGTAACGCCTTTTTTAATATCATTTTTGCTTATATCGTGGCCGTTATTGAGCTTGAGCAATTCGGCGCCGGTTTCCTGGGAGATTGTTCTCGCCAGGCGCGGCGCGATAAAATCTTCATAAAAAATATAAGGTGTTTTCATTTTTTTAGTTTGTTCAACCAGATTAAAGATATTTTCCGGCAGAGGTTCCGCTTCCGCCGATGTGCTGTATGCCGCAATGTATTTTAATTTATATCTTTTTGCCAGGTAGGCAAACGCCCAATGTCCGGCGTGTAAAATAGTGTTTGATTGACATTTGGCCAGCCCCCTGTGGTATTTTTTATCCATGGCGATAAGCTGCGATTTATATTCGCTGGCGTTGTTTTTATAATAGTCGCTGTTTTTCTGGTCTTTATTGATAAATGCCTCAGTAATATTATCAATGATTATTTGGGCGTTGGCGAAATCCAGCCAGATATGCGGGTCAAACCGGGAAGTGTTATGTTCGTGATTCGTGGGTAAGTCATGCTGAAAGGAGGCGGTTAGGGGTAAAAGGATTGTTCCCTGTCCTGTTTCGACAGCCAGCATGTTTGTTTTTTCAGCGGCGGAGCTGATTATTTTATGCGCCCAATGCTCCATTTCGAAATTGATAAAAAGAAAAACATCCGTGTTGATAACTTTAACTATTTCATCCGGCCTTAATTCATAATTATGAGCGTCCGCGCCCGCGGGAATCAGCATCGAAACGGAAACTTTTTCGCCGCCGATAGCTCGGGCAAAATCATATAGCGGGAAAATAGAAGCGACTACTTTTAACTTATCGTTTTGCGCGCCGTAATCTTCCGAGAGCTTACATGATAGCGTTATTAAAGTAAGAATAATTAAGACGGAAGCGAATATTTTTGATGACATAAATAAAATTTTTGCCTTTGATATTTTAACGTTTCTTTTTATTGTATTTAGGCAAAATGCCTAATAAATTAATGCTTTTACGTGATTTTACTGAATGTTCATTAGCAAAAATACGCCCAAGATGCAATCAGTATCGTAAACATGCTGTTTTTACTCAGATAAGTCGCCGACAAGCATTAAAAAATGGATTAAAAAATTATGTCTGCCGTGGCTCTTGTGTTATAGGTTTTAAACGTTACATTAAAATTAAATAAAAAGGGGAGGGTGTTTATGAAACCAATCGGGCCTTTAATGTGGGAGCACAGATTGATTGAAAAAATGCTTACTTCTTTAATGCGTCATATAGATAAGGCGGAAAAAAACAAAAAAATTAATCCGGTGATTATTGATACGGCCGTTGATTTTGTGAGGATGTATGCCGACCGCACGCATCACGGAAAAGAAGAAGAAATTCTTTTTCGGGATTTGATAAAAAAAGATATGACGCCGGAACTGAAAAAAATTATGCAGGAACTGCTTGATGAACATATCTGGGGCAGAAAAACCACCGCGGCGCTGGTCGCGGCCAAAGAAAAATATCTGACGGGTGATGAAGGAAAGCTTTCCGAAATAATATCCCTGGGGCGGCAGTTGGGAGATTTTTATCCCCGGCACATTGAAAAAGAAGATAAGCGTTTCTTTTATCCGGTGCAGGAATATTTCAGCAAGGATGAGCAGGAAAAGATGCTGGCGGAATTTTGGGAATTCGACCGCAAGATGATTCACGAAAAATACAATAAAGTCGTCGAGGAATATTCCCTGCTCACCCCTTAGCTCAACTGCGGGGCTTAATATCTCCAACCCTGGGAGATGGCGATGATATTCATCACAATCGGGACAGCGTAAATAATGCCCAGCGTGATAAGTTTACTTTTCATCGTCTTGAGGCTGATAACCAGAATCGCGAAACAGAAGAAGTGAAAGTAGCCGATAAGCAAAATCAGCCATATGCCCGTAAATGATAAATTCCAGCAGGGGTATTCCCAGACCAGATGGCCGCCGATATTCAGCACGCATTCAATAAACACGCAGAAAATGGTATAGCCTATCGCCCAGAACCATTTTTCGGGGACGCCCAGAATTTTCTGTTTTTTATTCTTCGAAAGAGTGTGATAGTAAACAATCCCCAAAAGCAGAAACATGAACATGATTTCGATATTCCAGCCGACCATTGTGCGCAAAGCAGTATCTCCGGGCGTTGTCCAGAATGCGGAGCGCTGGGTAAAGTGCAGTATCCAGCCGTTCCAAGTTTCGTTAAAAAAATCGACGCCGAAGATGGTCAGACCAGCTAAAACCGCGTCCCAGTTTTTCGTCCGGCGTGCCTCATTGATTTCGCGCGCGTAAACGTAAAAAACCAAAGCCAAAAGGGTAATAACATACCATTTAATCATCGCCAGATCCCTTAGCCCGTCTAAAGCCTGCAATGTTGCCTCTGTCATAATGAGTCCTCCTTTTTTGTACTGTTAGTTAAAAATGCTTCTGGTTGACTTTCTGTTCATTGCGCCGATTTTATAATATTTTCCTGTAAAAAGAAATAATTTATCTGAAGTAAATCGGTTGCTGCGGGTGTTTTTCAAAATACTTGGACAAAGAAATATTATTGAGTTATAAAATGAATAACTCGCAGAAACCCTTGCATAATACCCATTCGGTCATTGCGAGGCCCGATTTATCGGGACGAAGCAATCTCATACATTTTGAGATTGCCGCGCTCCCTTTGGGAGCTCGCAAAGACAAATATTGAGCGCCACCCGAAATGCTCCGGGCAGGCTGCTGCTTACGCTCCTTGCAATGACAAAAAAGAGATTATGCAAAGGTCTTTAGGAATAAAAATGGTTATAAAAAATCCACGCATATCGACATATAAAAGGAGGAAAATCCATGAAAGCAAATCGCCTTTATTTTAAACTGTTGGTGTTGACTGGTCTGATAATTTCAGCCCTGTCGGGATGTGCTTCGCCCAAACTATACAGCGTTAATATGAAATATGATGCCACGCAGGTAGCCCCGCCCGCTTATCTGAAAGCGGAAAGTAAGGGAGGCGCTATTATCGCGGTGGCAGAATTTACAGATAAGCGAGTTATCGCCGATAAAAAAGTAATCGGCCGTGTGGTGGAAAAAAACGGCACAAACATTATGGTCTTTCCAAAATATGTTGAGGCCACAAAAGCCGTGTCCGATGGCGTTAAAGATTATTTGAATAAAGCGGAATACCAGGTTGCCGATAAAATCACGTTGTGGGATTTAACCGAAGAAAACATCCCCCAAATATCGGCAAAACTTCTTATCGGCGGAAGCATTGACGCGATGGAAATCATCTGCCGCCGGGGATTTCCCACAAACAGCTACTCCGCTAAAATAAGGTTAAACATTGTCTTCGCGGATATATCAGAAGGCCATGTGGTTTATACGCGCCGGGTGGAAGCAACATCGTCGCACGAGCATGTTTCTTTTTCTGAGGAGCGCATGGGCAATTACATGAGCATTCTTTTGGGCGAAGCCATCCGCAATGTTTTTGAAGATAAGGCCGTAGCCGCAAAAATCAGAGAAGTCACCGTCCGCTAGACATAATTTCCGTTCGTGTTATTAATCTTTCGTTGCGAGGCGGCAATGAGCCGCCGCGCAATCTCTTTCGCGCCGCATAAAATCAAAATTACGGATAAACATTTTATAGTGACCACAAAGACAATCCGGTTTCTTCATCAAGGTAACGATTAAATTCCGGCCCTTCAAAAGTTTCCAGAATAAACTCACAGGCAAATACTGTTGTACCTTCCGCGAGATGCCCGCCGCAGGATTTTCCCGCTTTGTCGGCCAGCGTTATATGCGCGTGGACAAACGGCTTGCCGTCTTTGGTAGATATATTTCCGGCTAATTTGACTATTTCCATGGGCTGGCTAAACAAATGAAACTGATATTTTCGCTTGTTTTGATTATAAAAACCAATACGCACTTTTTGTACCGCGCCTATCGCTTCAATTCGTCCCAGCCGGATACCGCTCTCTGTGGCTATTTTAGTCAGTTCTTCCAGCAGGTCGCAGCCGAAACTTAGCTTCCCCATAATGATTTTCTTGGGTGTTACTGTCTTAAATTTCGTCATTTTTATTACCCCTGCTAATATTTTAACTTTACCGACATATTAATATGAATGTGTAATAAGGTCAATTCAATGTCATTAAGTCAAATTCGCGGGCACGCAAGCGCTCCACCTTCACTCTTGGGCCTTTAATCTTCGGTCTTAGGTCTTTAGCCTTTAGTCTTTTATCGTTGACACATCAAAAACCGAGGGGTATACTTCATGACCGTAATTTAGAACACCAAGTATCGAAAATCATTACTGGAAACAGTTAAAATAATATTTCAAAAATTGAACACATTTCGCAACATCATGCCGCTAATGGGGTTAACATGACTTCAGTCAAAAACAAATCCGGCATTAAAAGCTGGCCTGAAGACGACCGCCCCAGAGAAAAACTACTTAAAAAAGGCGCGGAGGGCGTTGAGCAATTCTGAGCTTCTGGCAATCGTTTTGTAAGAAAACGGGACAGGTACAATTTTCTTCTATAATTACTTTTGGATGATGACCTGCGCCAGCAAGACAAAACGAGGATTAAATGGCACATCACCATACTATCAAGGCGGCGAGTTACAATAGCCTGGCTCAGAGATTAAACAGGTTCCCCCAGGGAGCTCCGCCCACAGAACTGCTTTTTAAAATCCTCAAAGTTCTTTTTTCCGAAAGGGAAGCTAAGCTTGTTTCTGAGCTCCCCATTAAACCTTTTACCGATAAAAAAGCAGCCGCAATCTGGAAGCTCAACTTGAACGATGCCCGGGTTATTTTAAACGATCTTGCTGATCGTGGAATACTTCTTGATTACGAAGAAGAGGATGGAAACGTCACTTATGTTCTGCCTCCTCCCATGGCGGGATTTTTTGAATTCTCCCTGATGCGCTACAGAAAAGATATCGATCAAAAATTATTGGCAGAACTATTTTATCAGTACTTGAATGTTGAAGAGGATTTCATAAAAGATCTGTTCCTGAACGGAGAAACTCAGTTGGGAAGAGTTTTTGTAAACGAAGGAGTCCTCTCTAACGAAAACGCTCTCCATGTTCTGGACTACGAGCGAGCATCAGAAGTTATTAAAACAGCTTCACAAATTGGCATTGGTGTTTGCTATTGCCGGCACAAGATGGAACATGTGGGCAAAAATTGCGGTGCGCCAATGGATATTTGCATGACTTTCAACGGGCCCGCCGAATCATTAATTCGTCATAAAATTGCCAGAAAAGTTGATGTATCAGAAGGGTTGGATTTACTAAATAAAGCTCAGAATTATAATCTTGTCCAGTTTGGTGAAAATGTTCAGGAACGCGTGGGTTTTATCTGCAATTGCTGCGGTTGTTGTTGTGAAGCATTAGTCGCAGCCCGAAAGTTTGGTTTTTTAAATCCCGTTCACACTACTAATTTTATTCCCGAAATAATTGAAGAAAAATGTAACGGATGCGGAAAATGTGTATCACTTTGCCCGGTAGAGGCTATGACGCTGGTAACCGCCAGTGATCCGCAAAAACCGGGAAGAAAGAAAGCAAAGCTTAATGCCGATCAATGTCTTGGCTGCGGTGCGTGCCTGAAAGGATGCACAGTTTCTGCCCTGCAATTGAAATCCCGTAGCGAGCGGGTTATCACACCAGTGAATTCAGTGCATAGAGTCGTACTGATGGCAATTGAACGCGGAAAGTTTCATAATCTCTTGTTTGATAATCAGATATTATTAAGTCATCGGGCTATGGCGGCAGTGCTTGGTGTTATTCTTAAACTTCCCCCCACAAAACAGATACTGGCCAGCAACCAGTTTAAATCAAGGTATCTTTTAGCCCTGATTAAATACGCAAAGCGATAGAAAAAATAAACAGAGGGCACGTTCAAGTGCGTGAAGAAAACGGGACAGGTACAAATACCTTCTATGCTTACTTTTGAATAATGATCTGCGCCGGAGTGATAAACTGGTTTACGAGCTATACGGTTTAACGCTTGAAGAAATCGCCATCGTGGAAGGAAAATAAACATGTAGGGACTGTTCCCCGAACAGTCCGCAAATGAACAGCGCGTTTAGGGAAACGCGCCCTACAATAAAATGGTAAGGCCGTTGTAATATGTAGGGATTGATCGCCCCGGGATGCGTCGGGCACGGAGCGCCAAACCTCCCCTTTCCTCATCGCTGTCATAAAGCCTAAAAATCAAAAAACTTGCAAAATGTTTCTGAATAAATAAAAATATTAATGTCAATAATTTATTGTTCCTGTTAAAAGCATTGCAAAATATAGGCGGTGTTGTTAAAAAATAAATCACGCTGTTTATTTATGGGATAAAAGGAGAGGTTTTCATTATGAGTGATGAAATCGATGATGAAATTTTAGATACGGAACTCACAGATGACACGCTGGAAAAAACAATGAAAAAAGCGGAAAGCGAAGCCGCGCGGATATTGAATCAATCCAGCGATTTGTTGAAATCGCTCAGAAAAGACACGGCAAAGCAGGAAGAAGAAAAGAAAGAAGAAAGCGAATCAGCCAGCGTAAGTGAAAATATTGAATAATCGTAGAATCGGGGAAAGTTATTTTTAGATAACTCGATTCCCGCTTTTAAAACAGGCCGGAATGACATGCACATTAGATTGCGTACCCGGATCACAGTCCGTGGCAGGCTTCGCTTCGCTCACCGCAATGACAATAATAAACACTGTGTCTTTGCGAGGCAGCCTCAGGATGCCGAAGCAATCTCTTTTTATGCGTGAGATTGCTTTACCGCCCCTCGATTTCTCAGGGCTTCGGTTCACCGAAATGACAATTAATACAAGATGTATTTTAAATAAAAGAGGCTTGGATTTTAATTTCCAAGCCTCTTTTCTGTCTATGGTCCATATGGTCGTCATTTTTATTTCATGGCAGGTTAGGCCGCGCCGGATGCACACCGGTTCTGGGAATCGATTTTAATGCGGTTGGCAGCGTTATTCTTTGACCCGTCCCTCCACTTAAGGAAAATATTATTGTTTCCAACTGAATACCACCGATCAACAACTGGCGCGGTGTACGCGGGTGATCTGTGCCGGGTATGTTCGGGAAACCTATCTCAAGATTGTAATTCATTTGTGCGGGGACACGCACTGTTGTGTGCGGAGAGCCTAACTGTTCATTTGTATGTACTAAATTACGGCCAGGATTCAAAACGGAATTAATTTGCATTATTTCACGCCCTTCTTTTAGCAGGTAAAAACTGCCTCTTCCTTGCGTTGTTCCCATGTAATCAATGCTTAATATTAAATCTATCATGTTAGATCGAGGAGAATCTGTTGTGGGTTCTAAATTCATCGGAGCAAAAGAAGAGTTTAAACCAACAATTGCTGGTTCCACAACGGTGGGAGCTCCCGGCGCGTCACTGCTGCGGTATGCTTCTGTAATTCTGTGGCCAGTGCCTCGATTAGCCAGACGCAGGCGTGTGTTGAGGCAGGCATTGTTGATGAGCGGAGCGCTGCTTAATCCGGTTCCGGGGAAATGCGCATACACATTGAAACATTTTCTTGCCGGCGCGGGATTAGGTATTAAGTGAGCCGCGCGGATGGTAAACGAACGCCCAGGCGCGTAAGAATGCCCGCTAAGGCTTGGCCGATCGGAATTGGGAGTTGCCGTAACATCAACGATGGAAAAATTGATTGGTATAGGTTCGGTTGAGGAACTCTCTACGCGAAAGCGAATATCCGCAAATACCGTTTGTCCCGGTCTTGCATCCGCGGGGGTAAAGGTTATGCCTTCTCCCACAACAACAGTTTGCGCGGGAGAGTTTACCGGCAATAAAAATAAAACACACGCGATGAAAATAATAACGGAAATGATCATTTTGGAGATTATTTTATTTTGTTCCATTTTGATATTACCTCCTTTTTATTTATTTCCGGACTTTTCATGAACCTTTTTACGGGTGCCTGTAAAACTTATAAACGTGTTTATGCAACAGCACGATTGAAATTAATATAGGAAAAGAATGATCAAATATCCATGCATTTTTAATTCTTTTTATTAAGTGGGAACATGTCTGAAAATAGGCAGAATTACTCAAATATCTGCCAAAAATAATAAAGTGACTACTTATAATCCAAATTAATTTTTCGGTTAAGAAAATGAAATACGGATATTTAAGCGTGAAGAAAAGAGGCCCGGAGATTACGCTCCAGGCCTCTTTTCTGTTTCGGGAATTGACCTTTTAATATGCTTATTTTTCTATCTTCTACGGTCTATACTGCGGCCTCTTTTGAAATTAGCCCTTTTGTGCATATCGCCGCCTCTTTTGTAGTCATTTCTTCCCTGGTAATTATATCCTTGATTCTTTTGTCTGGTATCCAGGCCGCGCACGCCCCAGTAATTTTGTTTTTCCCAATGCCGGTCTTTTTGCCAGCCGTTCCAGTTTAGTTCAACTTCATGTTGAGGAACGCGGCGCTGCTCCCATTGATGTCCTTTCCAGCGCTGCTGGTTATAGTTGGTGCGCCAGTTTGATGTAACTTGTCCGTGAAATGACGGTGTGCCTTTATAGTATGCCCAATCTCTGTCGTGATAACGTGAACGATACCAGCGATTCTGCCACGGGCGCCACCACCACCCGCCATAAAAAAATATGTCCTCGTGGATATCCGGAACTGCATAAACATCTGTTTCCGGAATAACTACCAGCCACGGCGGTACCGGAAATAGAAGCGGCGGAGGCAATGGAATTCTGACGCCTACGTCAACATGCCCCATTGCCAGAACTGAAGCAGGCGTAAGAACCAACATTAAAAATAAAATCGTTTTAAGAAATATCTTTTTCATTTTTCTTTTCTCCTTTCAGGATGGTTTTTGAATCACCGCGTTTGTATTCTCACTGTTTATAATTATTTTTGCCCTTTGTTAGCAATTAAGAGCAAGCGTTATGCCAACCGGAAACTATATGCTGTAAAGTATTGTAATTATGAAGAAATGCTTATTTTAGCGGGGTGAAGAATGTTTTTCAGTGAAGCGTGTATGGATAATAATTATCCAGCAGTTTAATTCCGGCTGCTAAAATTATACCCAGTTAGCTGGATATTAAAGAGTGAAAAACAAATACTCTTTGCCTGCCGTTTTCCGCGCGGGAGTTGACAAAAATAACATCAATCGCCTTATTATTTTTAGATAAAGAAGGGAGGAGAAAAGGGTGATGAAAAAAGCATCTACATTTGCAGCTTTTTTGTTGCTGACGACATTGGTCGTTTCCTGCGGGCCCTATGGACCAATGCATCGGTGGGGGGACGGCCCGATGATGAATTATGGTTTCGGATACGGAGGGATGTTTATGTGGATAATATTTTTGGTTGTTTTGGGTGTGGCGATTTATTTTATTGTCCAGACCTTGAAGAATAAAAATATAAGTGGCGATGTTCAGGAAACGCCCCTGAGCATTCTGAAAAAAAGATACGCCAAAGGTGAAATTACAAAAGAAGAATTCGACCGGATGAAAAAGGATTTGGAGTAGAGAGGCTGGAGATTTAAGGCCAGAGGCCGAAGAATTAAAATCTCTTGAGACTGCTTCACTTATTATATTCGTTCGTAATGACAAATAACAAGCTCTGTGTCTTTGCGAGGCAGCCTCAGGATGCCGAAGCAATCTCTTTTTATGCGTGAGATTGCTTTACTAAGTCCTCGATGACAGAAAGAAATAGATTGCATTGCCAGGCAGAAAAGGCGGAGGACTTTAGATCGAAGGACTTAGCAGGACAAATCTTTTACTTTCCTTCGGTAATGCCTAGTGATTCGCAGATGATTTCCGCGGGATCAAGCGCGTCCATACCGGAAAGGCCGCCCAACTGCATGCGGCAGGAGCCGCAGTCGGCCATGATATTTTCCGCGCCGGTTTTCTTAATCAGGGAAACCGCACGCGTTCCCAGTTGCACCGCTGTTTCTTCGTTTGTTTTTTTAAATCCGTAACTGCCGTTGAGTCCGCAGCAGGTGTCGTCAAATATTTCGTATTCCAGGCCCGGAATCATAGCCATGATTTTCGCCGCGGGATAACCGATGCCCAGCGCGCGCAGGTGGCAGGGAATGTGATAAGCAATTTTACGCTTTACTTTAGTGAATTGCGGTTCAATATATCCATCATCAATCAGTCCAATGATATATTCATGCAGATCATAGGTGTTTTCGGTAATTTTTTTCGCCAGCGATATTTCCAGGATGCCGGGATAGTCATGTAACAGGCACAAGCCGCAGGAAGTGCAGGTGTAAACCACGTCATAACCCGCGTCGATGTAATTGGATAGCGACGCGGCGTTTTTTTGGGCGAAGTAACGCGCGATGGCCAGATTGCCGTTGCCCAGAGCCGGTAGGCCGCAGCACCATTGCTCCGGCAGAACAACATCAACGTTAAATGATTCCAGAAGCCTGATTATTTTTCTGCCGATATCCGGCCGATAGAAATTGATGAAACAGCCGTAGAAAAAAGCCACTTTTTTTACGGCTTTGCTTTTCTTTTTCTTTTCGTTCTTCATCGTCTTGAAACTGAATTTGGGGAAGGGAATATAAGTGGTAATGCCCATGGCGTGAAATATTTTCTTGCCGATTTTGGTGCTTGCCACTTTGTTGGCAACGGGAGCCGTAAGCGATCCCAGCGCGCTTAAATAATAATTGTTGGCGAAAAGCAGATGAGCCAAAGTGCGGGGATGCTGCAGGCCGTATCTTTGCTGCGCCTGCAGGATAATTTCCGCCGGATAAACGCCGCAGGGGCAGGCCATATTACAGCGTTTGCACTGGCTGCACAAAAGCACCCACTTATCCACGGATTTTTCTTTTTCCATACGAAAACGCTGCGCGTCCGGCCCCGCCTGTTTCGGACCGGGGAAATCAGCATTAACGCGGAACACGGGGCAGTTTTCCACGCAAATCGTGCAGCGTATGCAGTGCTCAAAATTAATCATTTTATATACCCCATGCAGGAAGCCGCCACCGCGTACCCGGTGGCCAGCGCCATACCGTGCCCGCAGCCGTTTTTCAAAACATCCGTGTGAGCGAGAATGCCGCCGCAAACAAAAACGTTTTCCCAATCTGCTTCTTTCGGGCGAAAAGACGAATCGACGATTATTCCCGCCTTGCCGATGCCGTGATTCAAAGAAAAATAATCGCTGTCAAACCAGTTGTCTCTTTGTCCGGGAACGAAGACAGGCAGGTTGAAAATATTTTCCACGATCGTATCGCGCCGCGCCGTCAGGCCGCCGCCGACAAAAGAACCGGAAGCAAGAATAAAAACTTTCGCGTTGAGGCTTTTGGGGCGTCCCTCCGAAGGAGTTGTAACCGCCTCGATTATTTTTTTTGTTTTCTCTACGCCGCTTACGGGCCAACTCCAGTAAATCATGCCGCCTTTTTTGCGGAAATAATCTTTCAGCGCGTTGAAAAGCCTGCGGCCGGGCATGGAAGGCGGAATGGTGGGAATTTCAAAAACCTTACACCTCAGCCGCTCCTCTATTTTTTGCGTGATCGTTGCCGCTGATTCCAGTCCCAGAACGGCGGGAAAAGCGATTTTTCCTTCCTGAATATTTAGTTTTTCCAGCCATGAAAGAAATTTCTCCAGAAAATCTTCCCGCTCAAAATTTGTCGCCAGCCCCATGGTGGTGGATGCGCTCGCGTCATATGTGGAAAAAGAAGCGTTCTTGCGCCTAGCGGTTATGTAGCTGGGATAAAAATCTTTCAAGCCGGAAAAAGTTATTATGTGCAGATCATCTTTTTCATCCTGCGGCGCGGCGGCCATGGTGGAAGGCACGAGGCATGTTGTCTTGAAAGTTCCCAGGGCGGAAAGAACATAGCGGTTGCTCTCCGGTGAACCCGTATAAGGAAATCCCATTTGCACCATAGATTCTTTGAATTTTTCAATCGATTCGCGTATCACGGCGCGCGAAACAAGATGATAAGGGTGTTCGTCGGGGAGATGGCTCACGCCGTGCAGCGGGTCGTGGTCGAGGGAACAGATATCAATACAGCCTGTGGAAAGACAAGCGGTAGGTTCTCCCTTGGCGATTAATGCCACATTGTAACCTTTTTCCACGAGAATGCTTCCCGCCGTAAGTCCCGCTACGCCCGCGCCGATAATAATAACATCGTGCTGAATTAAGCCCACTATTTCTTCTCCAACGCCAGTATGCCCATGTAAATGTATTCCACCAGCTGTTCTTCTCGCAGCTGGTCGCCCCAAAGACAGAATCTGATACCGCGGAAACGCCGCTGAAGAAAATCACGCAAAGCGTTCATCGATTGTTCCGGCGAGATGATGCTTTTTTCATGCATTATTCCCAGCGCGCGGAAAGTGCAAAAACCGCCCTGGCACGGGCCCATACCCAGGCGCGTCCGGTGCGAGATATCACCGACGTAGCGGGTGCCGGTCTGTTTGATAATTCTTTCCACTTCAGCGCGCGAGACCAGTTCGCATTCGCAGACGATGTTTTTCATGTCCGCTAATCTTTTGGCCAGGGGATAACCGCTGAGTTCCTCCTGTCCTTCAAGGGGAATATCCGCTGTTTCGCACGGTTTTTTCAGTTTGAAATAATCCATGACAGTATCAACCGTTTTTTCCGCCATCAGGCGGAAGGTGGTAAGCTTTCCTCCCACGATGCTGTACATGCCGTCGCCGTGGTTGAAAATCTGAAAGCCGCGCGTAATTTCACGGCTGTCTGCTTTTGCCGATTTGAGCAGCGGGCGGACGCCGGAAAAAGCGCGGATAATGCGCGTGTCGTTAAAGTGCGGAATCATTCTTCCTGCTTCGCTGATGATGGTATCGACTTCCTGTGATTCGATGCGGATTTTATCCGGGTCTTCCACCGCGAGCGATGTTGTTCCGGCCAGACAAACGGCTTCGTTAGGAACAATAATATCACCATCCGCCGAGGGGCGCATTCTGTTGATGACCATATTTGTGAGACGATGATTGGTGATTACCAGGCTGCCTTTGGAAAGAGTGAGCGGCACTTCGTTTCCCGCCAATTGCGCGACAAGATGAGACCAGGCGCCGGTAGCGTTGATAATGACGTTGCCGTGGATTTCTCTTAGTTCGCCGGATACCTGATCAGCTGCTTTCACTCCCACGCAACGGCCGTGTTCCTTTATTATTTCTGTTACCTTGTGGCGGGTGAAAATTATTCCGTCTCTTTTCTGCGAGGAAATTATGTTGAGCATGCACAGGCGGAAAGGGTCAATCGAGCAATCCGGAACCTTTACCGCTTCTTCGATATCCGGATTGAGATTGGGCACCAGATCCAGCGCCTTGGTGGAAGAAATTATTTCCGCGGGTATGCCGATTTTTTCACAGCTTTTGAGGAAGCGGTCGCGGTAGAGCTTGGAATCGCCGGGCAGACGCACAAAAAGGCCGCCCGTCTGTTCCACGCATTTTTCGCCGATTCTTCTTAAAATAATATTTTCATCGTAACATTCCTTGGCGGAATGCGGGTCGGAAACAACATAACGTCCGCCGCTGTGTAAAAGGCCATGGCAGGCGCCGGTGGCTCCCGCGGCGAAATCGCCTTTTTCTATCAGGCAATGGGGAATTCCGCGCAGCGCCAAATCTCTCGCGATGCCGCAGCCGGTGGCACCGCCGCCGATGATGATTACATCTGTTTTAATCATTTGAATTATTCATCCTTGTCCCAGAGCATCGCGCGCTGCACCGCTTTTTTCCATCCCTTGTAAAGTTTTTCTCTTTTGTCGGCGCTCATTTCTGGTAAAAATTTTCTATCGACTTTCCGCCGCTCGGTAATCATGGATTGATCCCTCCAGAAACCGACCGCCAGGCCCGCCAGATAAGCCGCTCCAAGCGCCGTTGTTTCAATGATCTCCGGCCGCTCCACGGGAACGCCAAGAATGTCAGCCTGGAATTGCATCAGAAAATTATTGGCGCACGCCCCGCCGTCCACGCGCAGTTCGCACCGCTCCAGGCCGCATTCGTTGTGCATCAGGTCCAAAACATCCCGGGTCTGATAGGCAATAGATTCCAGCGTGGCGCGAATAATATGGTTTCTGTTTGCGCCTCGCGTCAGCCCCAAAATGGCGCCGCGGGCGTACATATCCCAGTAAGGCGCGCCCAGTCCCACAAAAGCGGGCACTACATAGACGCCCAAGGAATCTTCCACTTGCGTGGCAAAGTACTCGCTGTCTTTGGCGTCATAAACAATTTTCAGGCTGTCGCGCAGCCACTGAACGGCCGCGCCCGCGACAAAAATGCTGCCTTCCAAAGCATATTCCACTTTATTGTTCACGCCCCAGGCAATGGTCGTCACGAGGCCGTTTTTCGAATGTACCAGTTTTTCTCCTGTCATCATGAGCATAAAACATCCTGTGCCGTAGGTGTTTTTGGCCATACCCGGGTTGTAGCAGGCCTGCCCGAACAACGCTGCCTGCTGATCGCCGGCATCTCCGGCAATGGGAATTTCTACGCCAAATATTTTTGTATCGGTAACGCCGTAGATAAAGCTTGAGGGTTTTACCTCGGGTAGCATAGAGGCGGGGATATCCAGTTCTTTTAAAATTTCTTCATCCCATTTCAGATCTTTGATGTTGTAGAGCATGGTGCGCGAAGCATTGCTATAATCAGTAACGTGTACTTTGCCCCTGGTCAGATTCCAGATAAGCCAGGAATCAACGTTGCCAAAAAGCAGTTCTCCTTTTTTTGCTCTCTCTCTGGCTCCTTCGACGTTGTCCAGTATCCATTTTACTTTTGTGCCGGAAAAATACGCGTCGATCACCAGGCCGGTTTTTTCCCGAATCATCCCCTCGATACCCCTGGCTTTGAGCTCGTCGCAGATACCCGAAGTGCGGCGGCACTGCCAGACAATGGCGTTGTAAATAGGTTTTCCCGTTTGCCTTTCCCAGACAATTGTTGTTTCACGCTGGTTGGTGATACCGATAGCCGCTATCTCTTCGGCTGAAATGCCGGTTGTGGCCAAAAGTTCGCTGGCTACGCCGCTTTGCGAACCCCAGATTTCCATCGGATCGTGCTCCACCCAGCCGGCCCGTGGATAAATTTGCGTAAATTCCTTCTGCGCGGTTTTTATCACCCGGCCGTCATAATCATAAAGAATTGCTCTTGAACTTGTGGTGCCCTGGTCAAGAGCCAGAATATAAGATTTTTTCATCTGCGCGCTCCTGAAATTAAGAAACGTAATATAGCTTTAAAATTACTATGACATAGCACTATTTTTTTGCCAAATAAAAATATTTAAACGAACGAGAAATCTTATGGACCTTTTTCATACTAAATGAAAGTTTCGATCAAATAAGATCAGATTAATTAGAGAGGTTAAAGCATCACCTTTAACCTCTCTAATTTTTTACACCTTTCTTTCTGCCACACCTCTATATGAGTTTATCGATATCATTGTGAGTGGAGACATTTGCAGCAATTTATCACTCAAACAATGTAACAGGGAGGCCTACTTTGCGCGACCTGCTTTCCATGCCCCGATGAGTTTATCGTAATCCACGGTTTCGCCTTTTGGCTTTTCATTAGCCAATTTTGCCTTTGGCGCTACTCCACCGGGTCTGCCAAGGTAAGTCTTTTCGTCAACGCACTTGTTGAGCTTCGGACCTTTGTCTCCCTGAACACCAGAACGCTCAATACGTTCCATGACTGCGTCCATCTCTTTGGCCAAATTATCCATTGCTTTATCTACGCTGATAGCACCGGAAGATGCCTCACCAATATTCTGCCACCACAGCTGGGCTAGTTTCGGATAGTCTGGAACGTTGGTGCCGGTTGGTGTATTCGTGACGCGAGCCGGGCTGCGGTAGAACTCAACCAATCCGCCGAGTTTCGGCGCACGTTCGGTGTAGGATGCATGACGAATATCGCTGTCACGCACGAAGGTCAGACCAACATGGGATTTCTTCAGTGAGGTTGTTTTCGCTACGCAGAACTGAGCATAGAGCCAGGCTGCTTTGACGCGATCAATTGGTGTCTGCTTGAAGAACGTCCAGGAACCGGCATCTTGATAACCTAGTTTCATGCCTTCTTTCCAGTATGCGCCATGAGGCGATGGAGCCAAGCGCCATTTAGGCGTTCCATCCTTGTTGACTGTGGGCCCCGGAGCAACCATTCCCGGCACAAAAGCTGTGTACCAGAAAATCTGCTGGGCTACGTTGCCTTTTTCCAGATAGGGCAGGTATGTATAGAAATCCAATCCACGGGATCCCGGAGGAGCATATTTATCCAGCCATTCAACATATTTGCGCAGCGCGTATTTGGCAGCGGGGCTGTTGGCGGCACCACCACGGCAAACACTCGAACCTAACGCACGGCCATTTTTATCCACAGCAATCCCCCATTCATCAACCGGTAATCCGTTCGGGATACCCTTGTCGCCGGCACCAGCCATAACTAACCAGGCATCGGTAAAACGCCAGCCCAGATCCGGGGCTTTCTTGCCGTAGTCGTTGTGACCATAAACCCTGACACCGTCGATTTCTTTGACATCGTTGGTGAAAAACTCGGCGATGTCTTCATAAGCAGACCAGTTAACCGGCACGCCTAACTCATAACCATATTTGTTTTTAAATTTCTTTTTTAAATCCGGACGTTTAAACCAGTCATAGCGGAACCAATAAAGGTTGGTGAACTGCTGATCGGGAAGCTGCCAGAACTTGCCGTCAGGAGCGGTGGTGAATGAGATACCCATGAAATCCTTCACGTCGAGCGTGGGCAGAGTTACGGATTTGCCTTCACCTTTGATAAAATCTTCCAGGCAAATTGTATGACCGTATCGGTAATGTGTACCGATCAGATCGGAGTCATTGATCCAGCCGTCGTAAAGATTCTTACCCGACTGCCACTGCGTCTGCAGTTTTTCAATGACGTCGCCTTCCTGAATCAGGTCGTGCGTGACTCTGATTCCGGTGATTTCATAAAAAGCCTTGGCCAAAGTTTTTGATTCATATTCGTGAGTCGGAATCGTTTCGGAGACCACCTTTATGTGCATACCCTTAAAAGGCTTGGCCGCATTAATGAACCAATCCATCTCCTTCAATTGCTGAGCTTTGGTCAGGGTCGAAGGCTGGAATTCGTTATCGACCCACTTTTTGGCGGCGGCCATGTCCGCGCTCGCAGAAGTTGCAAAGATTGCGAACATTATAGCCGCAATGCCTCCCAGGAGCATCGTCCTGGTCTTTTTACTGAACAAAATTTCCATATAGATCTCCTCCTTTTGGGCCTTCAATGATTAAGTATCGCGTCCACCAGATCCATATCGTCAGCGTGAAGGCCGTGAGCGACTGACAACAATAGACCCAGCTTCAATCTGTTTATCCCCAAATCATCACAACTATTAACCATCCCACCCCGATCGGAAACATTATCCAAAGACTAAGATCAGTGAATCCAATCCACGCAAGATGGATGAATATAGTGCTTATAATGCCAATAAAGAGCCGATCGCCGGGTGTGGTTGCCAGCGGCAGGAAACCGCGTCTTGGCTCTGACGGTGATATGGTTTGCCATATGCCCATAGCCGTCAAAACTACAAAAAGACTGATGAAGAATATTGCAGTAGGAAGTGTCCAGTACATCCAATCAAGAGTCATAGAAAATCCCCTTTATACCCGGCCCAGAGCAAAGCCCTTGGCCATATAATTTCTCACGAACCAAATCACTAATGCTCCCGGAACAATGGTCAATACGCCCGCGGCAGCCAAGAGTCCCCAATCCAGACCGGTGGCGCTGATTGTACGTGTCATAACTGCAGAAATAGGTTTTGCGTTTGTTATGGTCAGTGTTCGGGCAAACAGCAATTCTACCCAACTGAACATGAAACAAAAGAAGGCTGTAACGCCAATCCCGGCTCTGATCAGCGGTATAAAAATGGTGATAAAGAAACGAGGCATAGTGCAGCCGTCGATAAAGGCAGTTTCGTCAATTTCACGGGGTATGCCGGACATGAAGCCTTCCAGTATCCATACGGCCAGAGGCACGTTGAATAAACAGTGCGCCAGAGCCACCGCAATATGCGTATCGAGGAGGCCGACTGTTGTATAGAGTTGAAAAAATGGCAAAAGGAAAACAGCGGCAGGCGCCATACGGTTGGTCAAAAGCCAGAAAAAGACCTGTGTATCGCCCATAAACCGGTAGCGCGAAAAGGCATACGCCGCGGGCAAGGCCACAGTTAGAGAGATCAAGGTATTTATCGTGACATAGATAATGGCATTGATATATCCGGAATACCAATCTGAATCCGTGAAAATTTTTATGTAATTGGCAAATGTCGGATCAGTTGGGTACAGAGCTAAAGTATGGAGGATGTCAGCATTGGTGCGCAGTGACATGTTGATCATCCAGTAGATCGGAAGAAAAAGAAACACAAAAAATATGATTAAAACAAATATTCTGCTTTTTGATTTCATGTTTTAGCTCCTTTTCCCACATTTTGGAGTACCTGGTAGAAGATGAAACACAACACCAGTATGATTAAAAAGTAAATGAGAGAGAAAGCTCCGGCTGGTCCAACATCGAATTGCCCGGTGGCAAGTTTTACCAAATAAATTGATAGGAATGTTGTGGCGTTACCGGGCCCGCCGCCGGTAAGCACAAAAGGTTCGGCATAGATCAAAAAACTATCCATAAAACGCAATAGCAGAGCGATAGTGAGCACTCCGCGCATTTTTGGCAATTGAATATACAAAAACGTTGCCCAAGACGAAGCCCCATCAATTTTTGCCGCCTGATAATAAACTTCGGGAATTGCCCGCAGCCCTGCATAGGCCAAGAGCGCGACCAGCGGCGTCCAGTGCCAGACTTCCATAAACATCAGAGTGATCCAGGCATCGAGCGGTTTTCTGGTGTGATCAAAGGCGATACCCAACCATTCGTTAATTGCGGCGCCAAATAAACCGATATCCGGCCGAACAAAGATCATCCATATCGTCCCAATTGTATTCCATGGGATGAGAAGAGGCAGCGCCAAAGTAACCAGGCAAAAAGAAACGCCCCAGCCTTTTTTCGGCATGGCCAGTGCAATCAGTACGCCGAGCGGCATCTCGATCAATAAAACGAGCCCGGAAAACAGAAACTGTCGCCACAGGGCTTCGTGCAGACGAGGGTCACGCAACATAATCCTATACCATTCGGTACCGACAAAAACAGTCTTGCCGGGTGCGAGAATATCCTGCACCGAATAATTTACCACAGTCATTAGAGGGATGATGGCACTGAAACACACAAAGATGAGGACCGGTATTAGAAAAAACCAGGCTTTATTATTTTCCCACTTGTTCATAGGGTTGCTCCTTCTGATTTTAACAGCCGCTTATCGGCAAATAGTTTGATCTTTTGCTGTGGGAAAACAATCCATGCCTTTCCTTCCGGAACGGGTTTATCTTCCGGCACTACAGCCCGCACAAGCTGACCGGCCAATTTCACGGATACAATCTTGTGACTGCCCTGATCTTCAATCAAAACTATTTGAACCGGAACACCGTTTTCAACTGCAAAAGGGGTTACCTCCAGGTACATGGGTCTAATCCCCAGTTCAAGCTTCTCTCTGACATTACGAGCCATAACTGCCGTTTTCTCATCCAGCGGTATTTTGGCGCCGTCAATCCGCGCCATGTTCCCATCTATTTTGCAGGGTAAAAAATTCATTCCCGGAGAACCGATAAAATATCCGACAAAGGTATGCTCCGGATTTTCAAAAAGATCCTCGGGAGTGCCGGTTTGAACAATCTCACCTTCATACATGACCACTACTTTGTCGGCAAAGGTCAGAGCCTCAACCTGATCGTGTGTAACATAAATCAAAGTAAGCTTGAGTTGTTCGTGGATTTCTTTGAGCTTGCGTCGTAAATGCCATTTGAGGTGCGGATCAATGACGGTCAACGGCTCATCAAAAAGAATAGCCGCAACATTGCTGCGTACAAGACCCCGTCCCAATGAAATTTTCTGTTTGGCGTCCGCAGCCAATCCGGCTGCTCTTTGATTCAGAAAATGCGTTAAATCAAGAATTTCCGCAACTTCGCGAACCCGTTTTTCCACTTCCGCTTTTGCAGTACCCCTATTACGTAAGGGAAAGGCCAGGTTGTCGAACACGGTCATGGTGTCATATAAGACAGGGAATTGAAAAACCTGAGCGATGTTACGTTTCTCCGGCGACAACCCCGCTACTTCCCGGCCGTCATATAATACCTTTCCTTTGCTGGGGTTAACCAATCCGGAAATAATGTTCAGCAAGGTGGTTTTACCGCAGCCTGAAGGACCTAACAATGCGTAGGCACCGCCGTCCTCCCAAGCATTATGTATCCGTTTCAGGGCGTAATCCGCATCACCTTTAGGATTTTTAAGATAACTGTGAGCAACTTCATTAAATTCGATACGAGCCATCTGTGTCTCCTAATCTGAATTATTTCTGAACCCCGTTGCTCGCTGGTGAGGCAACCAGTTGGCCTGCTTGGTCATAAACAAAAAAGCAACATGGATCTACGTAAATCGCTATTTCCGAGCCAATCTGCTTGGTATGAATGCCGTCTTCCTGAATAACAAGATGGGCGTCTCCATGGCAGACATGAATAAAAGTTTCCGATCCGTTTATTTCCGCCAGCTCGACCTTCACCCGGATTTCCGCGTTTTTTTCATTACCGTTGGTTAGAAAAAGATGATTCGGTCGAACGCCGAACAAATAGTTTCCGTTCGGCACAGATTCAAGATGGCCTACCATCGGGATGCCGATATCCTCTCCAAGCTTGGCAAAACGCCCCTGCACGACCCCCGAAAGAAAATTAATCGGCGGGTCACTGAATACAGTTGCAACACGGGTATTTTCCGGATGATGATAAACATAAGGCGTGGGACCTGTTTGCAGAACACGTCCTTCATCCAGCACCACAATATTACCGCCCAGCATCAAGGCTTCCGCCGGTTCCGTGGTGGTATAAATAACAATAGCCTGGCGTTGCTTAAATATTTCCTGAAGTTCAAAGCGAAGTTCTTCACGCAGCTTATAATCAAGATTAACAAGAGGTTCATCCAGTAAGAGCAGTTCCGCGTCTTTGACCAGGGACCGGGCGATGGCTGTACGTTGTTGCTGGCCACCGCTCAACTCTGCGGGTAAACGGTCGAGCAAATTATCGATGTGCAGCATGGCCGCTGTTTTACGGACTTTTTGATCAATTACATCTTTTTTCATCCCGCTCATTTTGAGGGGAGAAGCAATATTGTCGTATACTGTAAGGGATGGATAATTGATGAACTGCTGATACACCATGGCCACGCTTCGCTTACGTACGGGCACACCGATCACGTCCGTTCCGTCCATGAGGATTCGGCCTGAAGTGGGCCGATCAAGCCCCGCAATTAAGCGAAGAAGCGAAGTCTTGCCCGCCAATGTATGGCCTAACACCACATTGGTGGTGCCATTTTCAAACTCAAGGCTGATGTTGTTAATATGGGTTTCGGTGCCTACCTTTTTGCTAACGGAGTCAAGGAATATACTCATACTTGTTTCTCCTGGCCTTTGCTTTATGCTCTGTTCTTTATTTTATTCAATTAAGAAAGAAGTCACAGCAATCCACAAATACTCATAAACGCCTTTGCCCAAAAGAAAGAGCCCTGATAGAAATGACCACTAACTAGTGTTCATTGTCCATCAGGGCTTTTCTCTTTTTTCTCTTGCCCCAAGACATTGAAAGTGAAAGGCGATAATTAATTCTTGTAGATATTGCATATAGAGGTCATAGTTCTATGTCAAGGATTAATTTCAATAAGAAGAAAAGTGTAGGATATTTCATAATTTACATGTGAATAAAAGTAAAAGAAGAGTGATGGCCCGATAGTTTCAAGGCGTCATTTTTTCATCCTTGTGCCGAAATGGCTGATAAGAGGTGGGGTGACGAAGTGGATATTCCAATTGCTCCGGAGTCCAGAATCTTATGTATTTCCTCTTCATCGGTAATCAGCCCTCCGGCGATGACGGGAATAGATGTTATCGTTCTAATTTTTTTCATGATCTTGGGAAGAATCAGGCCGGGAAGGACTTCCAGGGCATCCGGATTAGACTTCTCGATGACGCTGAGCGCTCCGTCAAGAGACTCCGAGTCCAGAACAAATATTCTCTGAATTGAAATCAGACCTTCTTTTTGTGCACTCTTGATGAGATTGCTACGTGTCGTGATGATTCCATCTATCTTACTCTCTTTAGCCAAAAAACGGATTCCCAGAGCGTCTTTTCCTATTCCCTTAATGAGGTCGATGTCGACTAAAACCAACTTTTCGTATCTTCTTGCCTGTTCAACGATTTCGGGAAGATCGAAAATTGTACCCCCTAAGATGAAGAGGACATTCGTGTGGCTAAGGCCTTGGATGCTAAAACCTTTAATATCCCTAAAGGCCGCAATTACCGGGCTGTTTTGCAGAAAAGTCAGGAAATCCAACGGTAACATCCTTTCTTCAGCCTTGGCCTTACTATAGCCGGATAACAAAATCTACAACCTTATATTTTTCCGTTAACGGACTGTAGCGCCTTCCTGTTTTAGTAATCTCACCACAATAAACCAGCGCAATAGCTTGAGGTTATACAGTGCTCACTGTTAAGATTTACCTATAGTAAGTACCTAAAATCTATATAGTGAATTATGATTTAGTCAAGCAAAATATTACCTTGTGTAATAGGCAGATAATATGTCTGGTCTTTAAGCGCATAGACTGTCTGGTTAAGAAGTTACTGAATAGAATATGACGGATAAAGCAGTAAAAATTCTAAATTTAATCTAGTGGATGGCTTAGCGGACAGTTATTTCCACCCGGCGATTTTTTGGTTCTGTCACGCCATCCGGCCTCTTTACCAGCGGATATTTCTTGCCGAATGATGTAACTTCGATGCTTTCGCGGGGAACGCCTTTTTCCACCAAAATATCCGCAACACTGCCAGCGCGCTTTAGCGAAAGTTTTTCATTATACCAGTCCAGCCCGATGGCGTCCGTATGGCCGACAACAACGATATTTTTTGAAGCGCGCGATTTTATGGTCTCTAAAATAGCGGGTATTTGTTTTAAAGATTCATCAGTGGGAGCGGCTCTGCCGCTGCTGAAATTTAAAATGTAAGTAACCGGCTTTGGTGGTTGCGCCGCCAGAGCCTGGCTGAACATTGATTTAACTTTTCCCTCATCAAGAACTTTGGGGGTTCCCGGCGATCCGGTAAGCGGAGATGTTTTTACCGACTGCCAAGCCTGGTCGATTTTCTGTGTTTGTTTTCCTTCGGGATCAGAAACTTCCAGTTTGCCAACGCGGCCATCAGCGTCCGGCAGAAGAACAATCTGTGTTGTTGCTCCGCAGGAACAAATCATAAAAATCGCGACAAGAAGAATTGATGTTCGTGACATGCTTTGCAGGTAAAATATATTATTTTTCATATAGCCCTCCCGCTTCTGCCAACGTTTATCGTTTAGTTCAGACACCCGCACTATCTTTTAAAAAATAGCGGTTATTTTTCGTCAGGCGCGTCAACCTTTATGGCAAATTGTGTTCCGCGCACGCCGCAAACAGCGGTGGGCGTTTCAAAGCTCACCGCTTTATTGTTCATTTTGGCGATTAAACCCGTCAGGTAAACGACGGTACCTTTTTTAATTTTTGCCACAAATGATAATTTATCCCCAACAGGGTCGAAGGAAAACTCGCTTAAATCGACACGCGATTTGGGGCCCAGCGACAAGACACTGTTGTCCTGAAGAATGACGCCGAGAGAACCGTTGTCTCCCGTGATCAGCGTATCACTGGCAAAAAGTTTATCGTTGGCTTTGGCGGGAATCATCACCTGTGCCCGGCTGATAAAAGCCTGGCCGGAAACATTCTTGATAAAGCCGATATTTTTTGTTTCCTCCGCCATCGCCGAAAACGTGCCGGCAAGAAAAAAAAGACAACAACAAATAAGTATTATTTTCTTCATAGGGCCTCTTTGAAGTTTTAATGTTTATCGAGTTTTTTCAATAAAATATTCATGATTAATTTACGTAAACAGGGTTTAGATGTCAAGGTAATTAAGGGGTTAGGGGGCATTCCTAAATAGTATGAAATTTCTTGACATATAAATAAAATGCTATAATATGAACGCATATTCAAAATCTGAACGGTAATTCATAAATCGCATGGAAAGGCTCAAGTTTAAATGCGGGCGGAAAGAAAAGAGCGCGAATTTAATTTCAGGCGGGCGGCTATTTTAGAGCAGGCGGAAAAGATATTCTCCGCCAAGGGATATTATAACGTGACCATGGCGGAGATTGCCGAAGCCTCCGGTTTTGCCATCGGTTCCCTTTATCAGTTCTTTGAAAGCAAAGAGGATCTTTACTCCAGCATGATATTGGAAAAAATCGACCTGATGAGTGCCGCGATCCGCCAGGAAGTGAACGCCGCGAAAGATGTTACCGGGAAGATAGAAGCTTTGATTGCCGCGCAGCTGCAGTTTGTTGAAAAAAACGCGGACTTCTTCCGGATATTTTTGCGCGGACAAAGTGACGCCTTATCGGAAACAATGACTGCGCTAAATCAAAAGATAATCGATGGTTATTTTGATAACGTAATGTTTATTGAAAATATTTTAAAAGCGGGCATAAAGTGCGGAGTTTTGCGGAAAGTACCGACGCGTGACGCGGCATCGGCATTATTTCACTTAACCAGGTCGGTTACCATCGAGTGGTTATTAAAACCCACAAAAGATTCGATTGTATCCAAGAAAGATTTTATTGTAGATATATTTTTTAACGGGGTTAAAAATTATGATCAATAAAAAATATTTGGTTACTTTTTTTATGCCGATATTTTTGATTGTTTCGCCTAGTGTCGCTGCCGCCCAGGCTCCCCTCACCCTTGCCGAAAGCATCGACATCGCTCTTAAGAACAGTTTTGTGCTCAATATCGCCAAAGAAGGGACAAAAAGCGCGACGGCGCAGAAGAGGGAGGCCATGACCGGATTTCTGCCCAAGTTCAGCACTTCCTACAGCTATAGGCGGTTAAACGAAGAACCGCAGATCAGCTTTCCCGGATATGGTCCTATTCCTCCTTTTGGCATTTCCTACGGAACTAAAGACAATTATAACTGGGTGATTGAGGCCAAGCAGCCGATTTTTGCCGGTGGCGGGATACTGGCCAACTACCAGGCCAGCAGAATCGGCGCAGACGTTGCCTCCGTTGAGGAAATCGCCAAATACCAGGATGTGGTTCAGGACGTGAAAATCGCGTATTTTGACGTTCTGCGGGCGCAAAGAGTCCTTGAGGCGGCGGATCAGTCCGTAAAAATGCTGGAGGCACATCGTAATGTCGCGGATAATTATTTTCAAGTCGGCTTTATCGCTAAAAATGATTTATTGCAGGCCGAAGTGGAACTGGCCAACGGCAGGCAAACTTTAATCAGAGCGCAAAACGCCGTGGATATGGCCAAAGCCCGGTTTAATACATTGTTGAAGCGAAGGATATTTGAACCAGTAGAAGTTGTTGATGCGCTGAATTATCAGCCGCTGGAACAATCCATGGAAGAATGTTTGGCAATCGCCAAGCAGAACAGGCCGGAGCTGAAAGTAGCCGCTCTTAAGGCTGAACAGGCATCAAAAGCAGTGTGGATGGCCAGAAGCGAATTATTTCCGTCTTTAAGCCTGGTTGGCAATTACACGCGTTTTGGCGATGAAGCTTCCGTTTCCGGCAGCAAATTTCAGGACGCGGAAAGCTGGTATGTGATGGCGGTGGCCAGCTGGAATTTCTGGGAATGGGGCAAAACCAAGTTTCGCGTCGATGCCAGCAAGGCAAGGGAAAATCAGGCGATTGAAACCTCAAAAGAGGTTAATGACCAAATTACACTGGAAATAAAAAACGCCTATCTGCTTTTACGGGAGGCCGAAAACCAGATTGTGGTTTCCGAAAAGGTGATCGAACAGGCCGAGGAGAACTTTCGTATTTCCGAAGAAAGATACAAGGAAAGAGTGTCCACATCAACAGAAGTTCTTGACGCTCAGACATTGTTGACCAGAGCAAAGTCGCAGTACGCCAACGCGCTTGGCGACTACAATATCAATTACGCCAAGCTGCAAAGGGCCATGGGGGTTATTGGGCCGTAAAAAAATTTGGCAGTTGTATATATACGGCGGGAATAATTATAGATAGAAGGAAAATTAATATAGTTGTTTAACGCGAGGGAAAATTTATTAAAATAGACGGGGTGTGAAATGGGTAAAAAAAATAAAGGCATACTGATAATCGCAATCCTTATTTTTACGGGACTAATTTTTTATGGTTGTTCGGATAAAAAAGCCGGACCGGGAATGCTTCCTGAGGTTGCCGTGGTAACAGTGCAGCCGAAACAGGTAGAAATAACCGCGGAATTACCCGGCCGGACATCCGCCTATTTGATTGCCGAAGTGCGGCCGCAGGTCGGGGGCATTATTCAGAAACGTATGTTCAAAGAAGGTTCCAACGTGCGAGCCGGCCAGGCCCTATTCCAGATAGACCCGGCTCTTTATCAGGCGACGCTCGCCAGAGCCGAGGCCAATCTTACAGCTCTCCAGTTAAGGGCGGAACGTTTAAAAGAATTGATCGAGGACAAGGCAGTGAGCCAGCAGGAATATGATGACGCGACAGCGGCATTTAAGCAGATCCAGGCGGAAACCCAGACAGCGCGAATCAATTTGAGATATACAACTATTACCGCGCCCATTTCGGGACGCATTGGAAAATCCAGTGTTACCGTGGGAGCCCTAGTAACGGCTCATCAGCCCACCGCCTTGGCTACTATTCAGCAGATGAATCCCATGTATGTGGATGTTACCCAGTCCACCGCGGATATTCTGCGCCTGCGCCGTCAACTGCAGGAAGGCCAGATACATCAGAAAAGTAAAAATCAGCAAAAAGCCCGCCTCTTTTTAGATGATGGCACCGAGTATCCCTTAAAGGGGACTGTACAGTTTAGAGATGTGACCGTTGACCCGACAACCGGGTCGGTTATTTTACGTATTGTGTTTCCCAATCCCAAAGGTATCTTACTGCCGGGAATGTTCGTCCGTGCCGTGTTGCCCGAAGGCGTCAATGAGAAAGCTATTCTGATTCTCCAGCAGGCGGTGTCCCGCAATCCCAAGGGTGAACCCTATGCTCTAATCGTGGATAAACAGGGAATTGTGCAACCGCGGCTGCTTGTGCTTGACCGCGCCATCGACAATAATTGGGTTGTCTCTTCAGGCCTTGCGCCTGGCGACAGGGTAATTGTGGAGGGAATGCTGAGGGCAAGACCGGGCACGCCCGTGAACGCCATTCCTTTTGAGAAAGCCGAACCAAAAGCTGAAAAAGCGAATGACTCAAAACAACCTGCAAAAACAAAATAACGGGAGCCTGTAATGTTATCTAAATTTTTTCTTAATCGGCCGGTATTCGCGTGGGTCATTGCTATTATCATCATGTCCGTGGGTTTGCTCGCGATTTACAATTTGCCCATTTCCCAGTATCCGGAAATGGCTCCGCCCACTATTGCTATTAATGCCTCTTATCCGGGAGCCTCATCCGAGACTGTGGAAAACAGCGTCACTCAGGTAATCGAGCAGAACATGACGGGTTTGGATAACATGTTGTATATGTCCGCTTCCAGCGATTCGGCCGGTTACGCTCGCCTTGAACTTACTTTCGCTTCCGGTACCGATCCGGATATCGCCTGGTCTAAAGTGCAGAATAAAGTGCAGGCCGCGATGCCGGCTCTTCCTGAGGTGGTTCAGAGTCAGGGGGTTGATGTTCGTAAGTCCACGCGTAATTATCTGATGATAGTCGGTTTGATTTCAGAGGACGGCTCTATGGACGGAACCGATCTGAGAGATTACGCCAAGACAAATTTAGAAAGAATATTGGCGCGTGTTCCCGGTGTGGGAGAGGTGGAATCATTTGGCGGCGGCTACGCCATGCGCGTCTGGCTTAATCCGGATAAGCTCGTGGATTACCGCCTCACCGTGGAAGACGTGCTCGCGTCACTAAGGGCCTACAATGTGGAAGTTTCCGCCGGACAATTTGGCGGGGCGCCCTCGGTCAAGGGACAACGTCTCAACGCTCCTATCGTTGTCCAGAACATGCTTTCCACGCCTGAGGAATTTCGCGCCATTCCCTTGCGCGCAAATCCTGACGGTTCAATTGTTCGAATAGGTGATGTGGCACGCGCCGAACTGGGCACGGAGGCTTATGATATTACGGTAGCCAGTAACGGCAAAGCCGCAGCGGGCATAGCTATTCGCCAGGCTCCGGGTGCCAACGCTTTGGACACGGCCAGAGCCGTTAGAGAAAAGATGGACGAATTAAGCCGGTTCTTTCCCGCGGGAATTAAAGTTATTTATCCTAATGATTCTACCATTTTTATTAGGGTGGCGATTGATGAAGTTGTTAAAACCCTGATCATCGCAATTTTTCTGGTTTTCATGGTTATGTGGCTTTTCCTGGGCAGTCTGCGCGCCACCTTTATACCCACCATCGCGGTGCCGGTGGTTATTCTTGGGACCTTCGCTACTTTATGGCTTTTCGGTTTTACCATCAATATGTTGACAATGTTCGCGATGGTTCTGGCCATCGGCCTTTTGGTTGATGACGCGATAGTTGTAGTGGAAAACGTGGAAAGAATCATGCGTGACGAAGGGCTTCCCCCCCGTGAGGCTACGGCCAAATCCATGGAACAGATTACCAGCGCGCTTATCGGCATCGGCCTGGTTCTTTCCGCTGTGTTTGGGCCGATGGCTTTTTTCCCCGGTTCTACAGGAGTCATCTATCGGCAGTTTTCCATTACCATTATATCCGCCATGCTTCTTTCCGTGTTTGTGGCGCTGATTCTGACGCCGGTGCTTTGCGCCGCGCTGCTCAAGCCGATAAAGCCCGGACATGACCCAGCGGAAGATACAATATCTTTTCTGCGTCCTTTTTTCATCTGGTTTAACCGCATATTCTTCAAATTTCGTGACCGTTATGTGGGAGTGATTGACCATTCTCTTTCGCGCAAAACACGTTACCTGGCTGTTTTCCTCTTGGTTATCGTGCTCATGGTGTTTCTGTTTGTGCGCATGCCCACCGCTTACCTCCCTGATGAAGACCAGGGTATACTGCTCACGCAGGTGATGATGCCGACAGGTTCCACAATGGAGCAGACCGGGGAAGTCATGGCCCAAATCGAAAAATATTTTAATGAAAAGGAAAAAGAATCGGTGGAAACCGTCATGGCCATCACCGGTGTCGGTTTTTCCGGAAGGTCACAAAGTAACGGTTTGATGTTTATCAGGCTAAAAGACTGGGGCCTGCGTGACAGGAAAAACCTGAAAGCAAAAGCCATTGCGCAAAGAGCCATGGGGGCGCTTTCCGGAATCCGCAACGCGATGGTTTTTGTCTTCCAACCGCCCCCGGTTCCCGAACTGGGAATGTCCACGGGATTTGATTTTCAGTTGCTCGACAGAGGCAACCTGGGTCACCAGGCGCTGATGGCGGGTCAGTACCAGCTTCTAGGTATTGTAGCTCAGGACCCCCGGGTAACCAAAATTCGTCCCAATAGTATGCCTGATGTTTCCGAGTACCGTATTGATGTTGACTGGGAAAAGGCGGGCGCCTTGGGTGTTCCCATTACCTCCATTCACCGAACTATCTCAACGGCTTTCGGCAGTTCTTACGTAAATGATTTTACGCACGGCGGCCGAGTAAAAAGAGTTTTTGCTCAGGCGGATGCCCCTTACCGTATGCTGCCCAAAGATCTTGAAAAATTTTATGTCCGGAATACGCAGGGGAAAATGGTTCCCTTCGCGTCACTCGCTTCCGGTCGCTGGGTATCGGGGCCCCCCAAGAGAGACCGTTATAACGGGTTTCCTTCCATTAACATCTGGGGTGAACCGGCACCGGGTAGAAGTTCAGGTGAGGCCATGAAGGTTATGGAAGACGCGGTGCAAAAACTTCCCGCCGGATTTGGTTTCGACTGGAGCGGGATTTCCTACCAGGAGAGGATGGCAAGTACTCAGGCGCCGCTGCTTTACGCGTTTTCCATTTTTGTTATCTTTTTATGCCTGGCCGCTCTGTATGAGAGCTGGACTGTTCCCATTTCAATTCTGCTGGTGATTCCGCTGGGAGTTATCGGCGGTATTATCGCGTCGAGCACAAGAGGATTGGCCAATGACGTTTATTTCCAAATTGGCTTGCTAACCACGCTAGGGCTTGGCACTAAAAACGCGATTTTGATTGTCCAGTTCGCCAAAAGCGGACTGGAAAAAGGCATGGGAATCATCCAAGCGACGATTGAGGGGGCAAGGCTGAGATTCCGGCCGATTCTCATGACCTCGCTCGCTTTCGGTTTTGGTGTTCTGCCGCTGGCGCTCACAACCGGCGCGAGCGCGGGCGCCCAAAACGCTATCGGAACCAGCGTGTTGGGAGGAATGATTACCGCCACCATTTTTATTATTGTTTTTGCGCCCCTGTTTTATGTCTTGATTGAAAAACTTTTTGGCCGCCAGCAAAAGGAGGAAAAGCTCAGAACAAGAGACACAAAACCTTTCTTTTCGACTTTCGGCAAAAGCATCGCGGGTAATCTGGAAAAATGGAAATTAGCCAGGAAGAAAAAAGTTTCTCGAAGGTAAAATGATATGAACAGAAAAATAATTCTTTTATTGATTGTTGTCGCGTTTTTTCTTGGTGGATGCACACTCGCGCCCAGATACACGCGTCCGGAAGCGCCGGTGCCCTCTGAATGGCCTGCCGGCGAAGCCTATAAGGAAACAGCTCCTGAGGCGTCAGCGCCGAAAGCCGCGGAGCTGCCGTGGCAAAATTTTATAACGGATAAAAAGCTCCAGGAGATTATAGATATCGCGCTCAAAAACAATCGGGATTTACGTGTGGCAGCGCTGAACGCGCAACAGGCGAGAGCTCTTTATGGAATTGGCGAAGTTTCAATTTTGCCCTCGGTCAACGCGATCGGCAACTGGTATAAAGAAAGAGTTCCGGCGGATCTTTCCCCGACGGGAAGCAGGCATACAACCGAAAAATATAGCGTCAATCTCGGCATTACTTCCTGGGAAATAGATTTTTTCGGCCGTATCCGCAGCCTCAAAGACAAGGCGCTGGAAGAATATCTGGCC
>DHGA01000037.1:0-143 GCA_002402545.1 Syntrophaceae bacterium UBA4810 | reverse complement strand
GCGGACAGGGAAGCTCTTCAATTGGTTTCCTCCACGCTGGAGGCGCAGGAAACCGCGTATAATCTGATTAGGAAACGTTTCAATGTTGGCATGGTCTCCCAGGTGGATCTTAGCCGGGCGCAAAGCCAGGTGGATACGGCCAG
>DHGA01000024.1:3293-3653 GCA_002402545.1 Syntrophaceae bacterium UBA4810 | reverse complement strand
GACGCCATTGCCGAAAACCTGCGCAAAAAACTTCATGGTTAAAAACGCCGAACATTCCCGACCCAATCTTCTTGATTTCACGCTGGAAGAAATGGAGAATTTTATCATTGGCCTGGGCAAGGAAAAATTCCGCGCGCGGCAGATTATGAAATGGCTGCACCAGAAAAACGTATCGTCTTTTGACGAGATGACCACTCTCTCTCGTGATTTCCGCGATAAACTCAGTCAAATATCGCGTATCAGTCTTCCGCAAATTGTGAAAATTCAGACTTCCCAGGATACTACGAAAAAAGCGCTGCTGCGCCTCGAAGACGGATGCTTCATCGAAAGTGTTTTGATTCCGGGAAAAAACCACTGGAC
>DHGA01000024.1:0-3221 GCA_002402545.1 Syntrophaceae bacterium UBA4810 | reverse complement strand
AAAATATCGTGATGATGGGCATGGGTGAACCGCTGGCCAATTACATAAACACGCTCAAAGCGATACAAATTCTTACCTCTGATTTTGGCGCGGCCTTTTCCAACAGAAAAGTAACCGTATCCACCTGCGGTCTGGCGCCGGAAATCATTCAAATGGGAAAAGATATCTGCATTAATCTGGCNNTGCCGGTCAACAAAAAATATCCGCTTGTAAAATTGCTTGCCGCCTGCCGCAAATACCCCATGCCCGGCAGAAGATTACTTACTTTTGAATATATTTTAATTGATAACGTAAACTGCTCAGTAGAGGACGCGGAAAAACTGGCCTCTCTCCTGAAGGATCAGCGCTGTAAGATTAATCTGATTATATTCAATGAGTTTCCCGGTTCTGAATTAAAAGCGCCAGCCACGGAGACTGTGCATGATTTTCAGCAGATTCTGATTAAAAACAATTTTACGACAATACTGCGCGCCAGCCGAGGCGCGGACATCTGCGCCGCCTGCGGCCAGCTAAGCGGCGCGCATAAAATTAACTCGCATTAATATTCGCTTTAATTTAGAATATCTTTTACCAAAAGGACGCGACCATGGCTTCAAAATATTCCGGTTGGCTGACGCTAAAATTAGGAATTGTCGGCTTGATCGCCGGCGGTTCAATCGGTTTTTTGTACCGCCCTTCAGCGCTCATCATTGGCCAACTGCCTTTTTGCACCGTAATAACCAGGGGGGCAAACCTGAAAGGCGTGGAACAGGTCCTGATTCCGATTGCGCAGTCTTCCTTCAACCACATGATGACGATAGCAATTATCGGCGCGGCAATCGGCATTACTCTCGGTTTATTATTATCCCGCAAATAATTACCGCGAATATTTATTTTCCTTTATCCCGTTTTTTTACAGGAAACTGCTGTCTTTCAAGCAAGCGGCGGGCAGAATTATATTTTTTCTCCCGCAGGAGACGGGAAATATCTTTCTGTCTGCGCGTTACTTTCTGACCTGCTATTTTCACTTTAAACTTTTTCCTCCGCCAAAGGAAAAGAAAAAGCGCGCAACCCCGCTCCCGGATGTTCAGTTTTTATTTTTCTTATCAGTTCGATAAGAATTTTAACCTTTTCGTCCGGAACTGCCATCCAAATTGTCTTGTTTTTACCGGGCGAGTAATGCGTGTCGAGCTTTGGTTCGCTTTCTTCTCCCTCACCCGTCACATCATGCATTTTTGTATATGCCTTATAACCAGCTTTTTTAAGCGTGTCAGTTATGCGCTCATCAAAATACGCGGCGTAAACGATAAAAAACATTTTCACCTGTTTGCCTCCCAAGATACTAAAAATTATTTTCTATAATCTGTTTTTTCAAATTAGCGTCATGTATTCGGCAACAATAAATTAACCCAACGCGCTTTCTCTATATCAAAAAGCGTAGGACACGGAAACAGCCCCAAACATATGTTCTTCTTTTTGCTCATCAAATTCCTTTGTCCGGTAAACATAGGAATAGTTTATTTTCACACGATGAATAATGATCCCCACGCCTCCGATGAAATCGGCAACAAAAGGTTTTTTATCAACGCTGTGACTATCGCGAAACGTGTTTCCGTCCAGCAGAATATTACGCGCCACCGCCTTGCCGTCAACACCAAGAAAAAAATGAATGCCGAAGTTCCGCAGGGGGAGAAAAAAACGCGGATCCGAGTCATCCAGAGGAGCGCTGCTGTCTGAGCCGGGACGGATCAGATACGTGCCATAGTCACGGGGGATATTCCAGCCAAAGCGGAACTGGCCTCCGACATTGGCGCCTATGTAAGCATTGCCCACACCCATGCCCACGTGCGGAATCACGTCATAACCCAAACCATTAATATTTTTGTCCGGCGCAAATTTCCACTTGCGCTCCAGATACAAATTTATGATGGGTTCGTCGTGCAGCTGATTTTTCCACCCTTGAGGGTCTACCGAGCCAATCCATTCATGAATCACCTTTTGACAATCCTGCGCATACGAATGACGCCCGACAATGCCCAAATTCAATTCAAGGGTATCCATGTATTTACTGTTACGGCTATGAAGGCCTAATCCGAGGTATGTTAAACCCGCGTAGGGGCGGTCATCCACAATCAGCTCTTTTTGCTCCTTGTCCTGTGGCGTGTAAATATTCTGGCCCAAAGAAACAGATACGGTGCGCAGACTTTCCGGATCGTTAAGATAGGGCAATCGTTCAATCATCCTGTGCATCCATAACGGCAGGGGCAGAATATCGCGATATTTAGTGAGGTCACGGGAAACCCATGATATTTTTGTTCCGTGGGTATAATAACGGTCTTTGTTTTTAAAACCGAAAAGGTCGTTTTCCAGGTAAATAGTAATGATATCGGCGCTGCGCGCTTTCTCGTCTGAAGCAAAAACCGGATAAGAAAAAAACAGCCCCAACGAAATCAACACGAGTGTAATCCAGTATCTCATCTTCATTTAACGCTACCTTTCTGCCGTGAAGCTCTATTTATCCTGGCCGCCACCCAGTGTTTTGTAAAGCGTGACAACATTGTTAATCTCCGCCAGGCGCAGCATAACCAAACCCTGCTGGGCGGCGTATAGCGACCGCTGCGCGTCCAGAACGGAAAGATAGCTGTCGATTCCATGATTATATCGCAATTGTGAAAGGCGATATGTTTCCGTAAACGCTTCCACCAGCGACTGCTGCGCCGCGACCCGCTCACTAATCGTGCCCTTTACGGCCAACGCGTCCGCTACCTCCCGAAAAGCCGTCTGTATAGATTTTTCATACTGAGCGATGGATATTTCTTTGTCGATCTTGGCGGCATCGTAGGCAAACCAGGTACGGGCGTCAAAAATCGGCATAACAACCTGCGGCGCAAAACTCCATACACCGGAGCCGGATTTGAAAAGACCTGAGAGATCCGCGCTCGCGGTTCCTATAGTGGTGGTCAGGGAAATACGGGGGAAAAAAGCCGCGCGCGCGGCGCCGATATTGGCGTTAGCCGCTTTAAGCCTGTGTTCCGCCGCCAATATATCCGGACGGAGCAAAAGCGGTTCTGAAGTTAGTCCGGGTGAAATATCTTTGGGAGCGCTGACTTCTGCCAGATTCTGGGGCAATAATTCCTCCTCTATGGGAGACCCGACCAACAGGATTAAAGCATTTTCATCCTGCGCGACCAGTTGCGTGTAACGGGCAACGTCGCCTCTGGCCGTATCCACCTGGCTTTGCG
>DHGA01000003.1:23750-45066 GCA_002402545.1 Syntrophaceae bacterium UBA4810 | reverse complement strand
CGCGCGCCGCCGCCTGAAACGCCATATCGGAAGAATCCACCGCGTGAGACGCGCCGTCATTAATAACGACTTTCACGCCGGTAATGGGAAATTCCAACTTCGGCCCTTTGGCCATACTCTGTTTGAATCCTTTTTCACAGGCAGGAATATACTGCGTGGGAATCGCGCCGCCGTGGATTTCATTTTCAAAAACAAACTCGGCATCGCTAACCGGTTCAAGATAGCCGGCAATGCGCCCGAATTGCCCGGACCCACCTGTTTGTTTTTTATGCGTATAATTGAAATCGGCTCGTTGCGTTATGGTTTCGCGATACGCGACACGGGGATTTCCTGTGGTTACTTCCGCGTTGTATTCGCGTTTCATTCTTTCTACATAAATATCCAGATGCAGCTCGCNNCTCACCCATGCCTTCAATAATGGTTTCGTTGGTTTCATGATCAACATAGGTTTTGAATGTCGGATCTTCCTTGGAAAAACGGTTCAGCGCCTTGGCCATGGCCATTTGCGCTTTGTTATCCTTGGGGACGATAGCTAAGGAAATTACCGGTTTGGGAACATACATGGAAGTCATAGTAAGGTTAATTCCCGGCGAAACAAAAGTATCGCCCGAAGAACACTCAATGCCGAACAACGCGCCGATATAACCTGCCGGCAACTGCTCCACATCCTCCATCTGATCAGCATGCATGCGCACCACACGCCCAACTTTGACCTTTTTGCCGGTGCGCACATTAACTATTGTCGAACCTTTTTCTACAGTTCCCTGATAAACACGAATATAGGTAAGCTGGCCGTATTGTCCATCCTCAAGTTTAAAGGCCAGAGCGACAATTGGTTTTTCTGAATCATTGCTTAAAAAAACCATCTCTTCATTTTTATCCATATCAAGCGCCACGTTTTCCACTTCTGACGGACACGGCAGCAAATAAGTTACGCCATCAAGCATAGGCTGAACGCCTTTATTCTTGTAGGCGGAACCCATAAAAACAGGAGTTATTTCTCTTTTTAGCGTGCCTTTACGCAGCGCGTCATAAAGCATTTCTTCGCTTACTTGACGCTCTTCCAGGATGGCTTCCGTCAACTCGTCGGAAAATAATGATGCCGCCTCGACTAACTCTTCTCTTTTTGACTTTGCTTCTGCCAAAAGATTTTGCGGAATTTCTTCCACGCGGATATTTTCTCCGCTTTCTCCGTCAAAATAAAACGCTTTCATCGAAACTAAATCCACAACTCCTTCGGCCTCTGTTTCCAGGCCGATGGGAACCTGCATGGCTACGGCATTATGTCCCAGCTTGGATTTAAGCTGGTCGATAACGCGGAAAGGATTGGCGCCGCTGCGGTCGCATTTATTGATAAAGGCGATACACGGCACTTTATATCTTTTCATCTGCTGGTCAACGGTAATGGACTGCGACTGAACACCGCCCACGGCGCACAAAACCAGAATGGCGCCGTCTAGCACACGCAGTGATCTTTCCACTTCAATCGTGAAATCGACATGGCCAGGAGTATCAATTATATTTACTTCATAGCCTTTCCACTCGCAGTAAGTTGCCGCGGAAGCGATGGTTATGCCGCGTTCTTTTTCCAGATCCATAGAATCCATGGTCGCGCCCACGCCGTCTTTACCTTTGACATCATGAATGGCATGGATTCTTTTAGTATAGTAGAGAATCCTTTCCGTAAGAGTGGTTTTGCCGGAATCGATATGCGCGCTTATGCCGATATTGCGAACCGTTGTATCATCTGACTTCATTTTAAAACACCTTCTAATAATTGCTTTAATAATTTTTCGTTTATCACGCCCGGCCATAAATATCTTATTCAGCCTCAGAGATTAATAAATTACTTCTTTTTAATCACTGATGCTTCTGACTTCACCTGGCTAGTTTTTAGGAATTTTCATCCAAACAGATACGCAAGCCGTCACAGACCAGCCCCAACCCCGCGTGAAGAAACAAGAGTGGCGGTTTATATACGATAGACGATCGTATGTCAAGATTTTATTTAATATTACATGGATAAAGGCTTACCCGGGCGTTTAGGAATATTTGCCTTGCATAAAGAGCCTTTCATATATAAACTATTAAGCACAAAAAATAAGGAGAAAATAATGCCCCAGAAAGTTAAAATTTTTACGTTAAGCACGTGCAGCCACTGTAAAGCGACGAAGAAATTTCTGGCCGATAATAATATTGAATTTGACTCTGTTGACGTTGATTTACTAACAGGTAAAGAAAGGGAAGATATTATTGAAGAACTGATAAAATTCAACTCTAACAGGTCATTCCCCACAATTATTATTGGCGATAGAATAATAATCGGTTTTCAGGAAAAAGCCATCAGAGAGGCGCTGAATATATAATGACATCTGAAGAACTCTACGAAATGCTTAAAAAAGTTCAGGAGCCCAAAGGATATTTCTTTAATAACAACAAAGAATGGGTTTTGACCATTTTGAAAGACCTGCTCATCAATAAAGAGCGTTACGGCTACATGTCCTGCCCCTGCCGTCTGGCCGCAGGCGATCGGGAAAAAGACCGGGATATCATGTGCCCCTGTGTTTACCGCGAAGCAGACGTAAAAGAATACGGCTCCTGCTATTGCAATTTATATGTCTCTCAAGACTGGAATGAGGGCATGATTGAAAACAAGTATGTGCCCGAAAGAAGGCCGCCGGATAAAGCGTTTTCTTAATGTTTTTCATATGATAAGCGAAATCGGCTTATCTGATTGAATCTATAACTTGCTAAATTATTTTGATAATTTCTCTTGATTTTCCAGAATCAATCATTATATTTGCACAAAGATATTAATTATTATTCCCACAAAATATCCGCATAATCAGAGGTTTAACTCCATGATCAACATGTACCGCTGCAAAAAGAAATCAATTTTAATCGGTGAAATCTGCACAGATACCACCTGTGAATGGCGCCTTAAAAACGAGGCTTTTCTGAACTGTACATGGGTTGCCTGTAATTACGGTCCTTTCACGCTCGAAGAAGTCGGCGATATGATGGGGGTTACCCGTGAAAGAATCCGCCAGATTGAAGCCAAGGCGCTGAAGAAATTGCAGCACAAGAAACGAAGGGATCAGCTTAAGGATTTCGCCGCTCCGGGAAGCGACTGGGATAATATTTAATATTGTGTTTGGGAAATAATCAGAAAATAAATTTTTAATTTATTGTTGCTGCTTTTTCATTTTTTGCCGTGACAGCAGTTCTTCCATCTGCACTTTTCTTTCATCGCGGGCAAAAAGCAGAGAACATATCGAAGATTCAATATCTAATGCCGCTATCTTATCCATTCGCGGCACAATGGAACAGAGATTTTTTAATTCCTCCAGCGCCCTGGAAGAACGTGTTGCGAGCTCTGCCGCCATATTTTCAGCTACCTGCATAAATTTTTCCGGCGAGGAAACTTTGTTAACCAGACCGATATTTAAAGCTTCGTTGGCACCTATCGGCTCGCCCAGCATAACTATCTCTTTAGCTTTGTTTATCCCGACAATCTGGCTTAACGGATAAAAAAACGGATTAAAACCAAACTTCAATTCCGGGTGACAAAAAATCGCGCTTTCCGAGGCGACAACTAAATCACAAATAGTCACCAGATTAAAACCGCCGCCCAAAGCGAGCCCTCCCACCGCAGCAATAACCGGTTTTTTACAGGAGTAAATTTTTTTCAGGTAGCGCATCATCGATTCCAGAAACTCATCACCTTCCTCAGGGCGAAGGCTGGTCATTTCTTTTATATCCATTCCCGCGGAAAAAATAAATTCTCCGCCGGTCAAAATGATTATTTTAACGGATGAATCCACCTCCATCTCTGAAAAAACACTATACAGCTCCCGGCGCATATCTTTACAAATCGCGTTCATCTCGTGAGGCCGATTTAATCTCACAATGGCGTAACCATTTTTCTTTTCCAGAATGATTGTTTTGTAGCTCATTTTTTATTATCTACCATCAGACGAAGTTCCTTCCCCGTTTTAAAAAAAGGAACTTTTCTTTCCAGAAGCTCAACCGGCGCGCCCGATTTGGGATTGCGGCCTGTTCGCGGTTTTCTTTCCCGAATAGTAAAATTGCCAAAACCCCTTATTTCAATACGATCGCCTTTTTGAAGCGCTTCAGCCATAGAATCAAATATGATGTTTACGGCCTGATACATATCCCGATAGGTATAGGTTCCGAATTTTTCCTGCAGTTTTTTAATCAAATCACTTTTTGTCATCATAGACGCCACCCTTTATCTGAAAGGATAATATAAATAACTAACGCCGCTCATTGTTTCCATTTTTTCATTGAGCGAATCGCTCAGCTGATTCGCGGCGCTCTCTAACAAATAATCAAAAACCGAAGTGCGTTTTTTACGGGGATAAATCAGGTCATATTTTCCTGTTTTTCCCGAAAGCTCAACGGCCAGTTTCGCGGCGTAACCCATATCACCCAAGTGATCGACAAGCCCGTATTCCTTCGCTTTGCGCCCGGAAAACACACGCCCATCGGCGATTTCCAGAACTTTCTTACGCGAAAGCTTACGGTCTTTCATAATAACATCGACAAATTGATCATAAATGTCATCCACCAATTCCTGGATAATTTTTCTCTCTTCCGGCGTCATGTCCCTGAGAGGCGAACCGATATCCTTATATTTACCGCTTTTTACCACGGCTGATTTCAATCCAATTTTTTTGAGCAATTCCTCAAAATTGGCAAACTGCATGATAGCCGAAATACTGCCTGTAATCGTGCCCGGATTGGCGACAATCTGATCAGCGGCGCAGGCGACTAACAATCCACCCGAGGCAGCTATCGAACCCATGGACGCAACAACTTTTTTCTTTTTTTTGAGTTCCACAACGGCGTCATAGATTTCCTGCGAGGCAGCCACGCCTCCTCCGGGAGAATCCACGCGCAAAATAACAGCGGTAATTGAACTGTCACGGCCGAATTCATCAAGCTGTTCGGCAATTTTTATGGAATCATTTATGAGTCCGTCAACGCTGACCACGCCTATCTTGTTGCCCGATGTGAAAGTTGTAACTTTACCCGCGCTGGAACCAGCTTTGTAAAAAAACACATAAAAGAGTATGGCCATAACAAAAAGGATGGCCATACCCGATATCACCGGATGTTTTCTCATTTTTTAATCGCCCTTGGATTGATTGTTTATCTTTACTTCCGCCAGTGCCTGCGCGAGACTGGAACCTAGATTTTCTTTATTATTAATATACTGATTGGGGGAAGATGATGATGACGCGGGAGGCGCCGGCGCTTCCATTTCTTTTATGCTTAATCTTATTTTTTTTGTTTTGGGATCGATGCTTTTTACAACCGCCGATACCTCATCACCCACCTTGTAGAGCTCCGAGGAAGACTTGACGCGCTTCTGGCTGATTTCGGAAATATGCACCAGGCCTTCAATTCCTTCTTCAATTTCCATAAAAATACCGAAATCGGTAAAGTTGGTTACCTTGCCGGTAACCACGCTGCCGGGCGCGTATTTCTGAGATAATTCATCCCAAGGATTTTTTTCCAGCTTTTTTACGCTTAGAGAAAATTTCTCGTTTTCCACGTCAACTTTTTCTACTACCGCTTCCACTTCCTGTCCTTTTTTGAAATATTCAGAAGGATGAGCAACTCTGTGCTTCCAGGAAATATCAGAAACGTGAACCAGGCCGTCAATGCCTTCTTCAATTCCGATAAACACGCCAAAGTTCGTAATGTTTCTTACCACCCCTTTAACCACCGTTCCTTCCGGATATTTTTCTTTCAGTTTTTCCCAAGGGTTGGGTGCTGTCTGTTTCAGGCTCAGTGAAATCCTTTTCGCTTCCGGATTCACATCCAAAACCACGACTTTTACTGTATCGCCGATATTTAATACTTTTGAAGGATGTTTTATTTCGCGTGTCCAATACATTTCTGAAATATGTACCAAGCCCTCAACTCCGGTCTCCAGTTCCACAAACACGCCGTAGTCAGTCAGGTTGACAACTTTGCCTTCCGTGATTGAACCAACGGGATATCTGTCAGTAATGTGTTCCCAGGGATTATCCGCTAACTGCTTCAACCCCAGAGAAACTCTTTCTTTTTCGCGGTCAAATGTGAGAACGCGGACTGTTAATTTGTCACCCTTATGGAAATTATCCGAAGGCTTGGCGATTCTCCCCCAGGAAATATCGGTCACGTGAAGCAATCCGTCAATGCCGCCCAGGTCAATAAAGATGCCGTAATCCGTGATATTTTTTATAATACCCTCAACAACAGAACCTTCCTGAATAGTGTTGAGAATATCCTTTTTTTCCGTTTCTCTTTCCGAGGCCACAATAGAACGTCGTGATAAAACCACGTTGCTTCTTTTCCGGTCATACTTCAATACCTTGAAATCCATCTCCTGGCCGACAAATTTATCCAGATCTTTTACCGGACGAACGTCGACCTGGGAACCGGGAAGAAACGCGATAATTCCGATATCTACAGAAAGTCCTCCTTTGACTTTTTCAACAACCTTGCCTTTAACGGGGATATTGTTTTCACAGGCATTTTTAATTTCATCCCAAACCTTGAGTTTAGCCGCTTTATTTTTTGATAAAATCAGATTTCCATCCGAATCTCTCTTATCGATAAAAACTTCAATTTCGTCACCCACAGAAATGTTGATATTTCCCTGCGCGTCTTTAACTTCAGCGGCGGGAATAAAACCTTCTGTTTTCCAACCGACATCAACCATAACCATTTCGTTGGCAATCTGCACTACTTTGCCGCGGGCTATATCACCGTATTGAAGCTGATTGAGACTTTGTTCGTAGAGCTCTTTGAAACCCATACTCTCTTCTTTAACCTGAGATGAATGCTTGGCTGAATCTTTATCCGAAAATTTAGCGTTAACCTCCTTTTCTTGTGTTAGGTTTGTGTTGTTATTGTTAACCATTAAACAAATACCCCCTGTTTTTATAAATCACTGTAATTTTTGGAAGTTAACACACTGAAAGTCAAATAGCAACCTAAAAACAAAGGACTATTTGCCACGTATTATTCTACATTCGGGATTATTTGGTTAAAATATATTTGAGAATTACATTAACAACCTGTTCTACCGATAAGTCTGTGGAATCAATTATTATTGCTTCTTCAGGCACCTTCAAAGGAGAGTGCTGTCTTTTACTGTCCTGCTGATCTCTGGCAATCATTTCTTTTTGCACAGACTCGTACTCTGACGCTGTGCCTTTTGATAAAAGTTCATTGAGTCTTCTTGTTATTCTTTCATCAGCGTTCGCATCAAGATAAAACTTATAATCCGCATCAGGGAAAACAACACTCCCCATGTCCCGGCCTTCCGCCACAATCCCTCCCTGTTCACCCGCGCGCCGCTGCAGATTGAGAAGATATTGCCTCACTGTGCCATAGGCGGATATTTTTGACGCGGCAGACCCTACTTCCTGCGTTCGTATCTTTTCTCCCACGTTTTCAGAGTCAAGGTAGACTTTCATTTTGCCGCCGACATTTTTTAATTCCACCTCTGTTCTCGAGCATAAATCAGCTACTGCCGATTCATTGTCTACGGATATGTTGTGTTTTAAAACTTTATACGCCAGCGCCCGATAGAGCGAACCTGTGTCCAGATAAAGATATCCCAGTTTTTCAGCCAGCGCCTTGCTAACTGTGCTTTTTCCGGCCCCGGCCGGCCCGTCAATAGTTATAACCATTTTTCTGTTCATATTTTAAATATTTACAACTGCCTGCGTTTTTTAAAAGCCGGGCTTGCCATAATAGCTCAAAGAATATAATATAAAAAAACTCCGCAATTAGGAAGTTTTTTTATGCGTAAAATTATGCAAAATCAATACAAATCTTTATTCGCGGCAATCGTCGCTGTCTTATTTTTTGCCAACACTTGCCTGGCGGCTTTCACCCTGGAAGATGAAAGAAAAGTGGGCAAGGAATTTTACGACAAGTTAAATGAAAATAATTTTCTAATCAAAGACAGACAACTTAATGATTATATAACGCAAATCGGCAATCGTATTTTAGCACAAAGCAAAAAAGCCCCCTTTAACTATACTTTCTCTATTGTTGATAGTTCCGCGATAAACGCCTTTGCCACTCCCGGCGGCTATATTTATATCCATAAAGGATTAATCAGCGCGGTAGATACAGAAGCGGAATTAGCCGGAGTCATCGCGCATGAATTAGGTCATGCCAACGCCAGGCATGTCGCGAGCATTGTCGATAAAGCGACAAAATTAAATATTGCCGCTTTAGCCGCCATAATTGCCGCGGCATTTCTGGGCGGAGGCGCTGAAGCAACAGCTGCCATTGCCGCCTTCTCTATGGCCGGCGCTAGTAGTTTAACGCTTAAATATCAGCGCGAACACGAAGAAGAAGCAGACCGTTTGGGTATAAATTATCTATCTAATGCCGGATATAATCCCGAAGCAACGGTATCTTTTTTGCGCCTTATTAAACGGCATGAATTTATTTCCAGAAGCATTCCTTCCTATCTGCGCACACACCCGGGAACTGACGAGCGCATTTTTTATCTGGAAGGCCTTCTGCTTACACAATATACCCAACCTGGGAAAGACAATATCATCGGCAATCTGAAAAGAATGCAGCCGTTGCTTCCTTTAAGTATGGCTGATCTTAATCTCAGGGAAAGACAACTGAGCTCTTCTTTAGCGAAAGAACCTGATAATGTTGATTTACTTTACGCGCTTGCTGTAACGGAAGACAAACTGGGCCGATCGAGCGCCGCCCTGTCGCATTTGCAAAAAGCTTTAAGCCTGGCGCCTTCTGATAAAGATGTTTTGAAACAAACCGGCCTGATATATTTAAAAATGAACAACGCTGAGCAGGCCAAAATTTATCTTCAAAAAGCGGCAAATATCGATAATAACGACGACGAACTTAAACTGGCTTTGGGCAAAGCTTATTTTGCTTCGGAAAATTACCGCAGCGCCCTGAACAATTTTCTGGCGGTCAAACACGCGCCCGTGGATGATGTCGATATAAATTATCATATCGCCATGTCTTACGGGAAACTGGATTATCCGGGGGATTCGCATTATCATTTTGGTCTTTACTTTAAAAACGATAAAAAAAATCAAAGCGCCCTTTTTCATTTTAAGGAGGCCCTGAATTATTTTCCTCAAAATTCAGCGAAAGCGGATATCATCAACAAAGAGATAAAAGAATTATCCGACCCCAAAGCGGCTAAGCCGCAAGTTAAGAAAAGCAATTAATAATACTTGATTTTTCTGTGCAATCATCGGGCATTTTAAAAATATCCAAAAATTGACCGCCTATCTTTTATCATTGCTAAAAAACGGACAATACATTATAAGGGGCGCACTTCAATATTTTGGAAAGGAGCATCAACGTGAACATTTTAATTTTTGGCCCCAATGGCAGCGGCAAAGGAACTCAGGGAGCTATCGTGCAGAAGAAATACGGCGTACCGCACATTGAAACGGGCGTTATTTTCCGGCAAAACATTTCAAAGAAAACCCCGCTGGGAGAAAAAGCAAAAGCTTATATCGACCGCGGCGAGCTTGTCCCCGACGATATTACCATTCCCATGATTCTAAACCGCCTGAAGGAAGACGACTGCGCAAAAGGATGGCTGTTAGACGGCTTCCCCCGCAATCTGGCGCAGGCCGAAGCTCTCTGGATCGCCCTGGAAAAAGAAAAAATGAAACTTGATTATGTTATCGAAATAGACTTGGACAGAGACACGGCAAAGAAACGCATCATGGGGCGACGCCTTTGCAAGATGGACAACAATCACCCGAACAATATTTTCATCGACGCGATTAAACCGCATGAACACGAAGGCAAAACCGTATGCCGAGTATGCGGCTGTGAAGATTTATCCGCTCGCGCTGACGATCAGGATACCAACGCCATCGATAAACGCCACGGCATCTATTATGATACCAAAACCGGTACCCTGGCCGCCGTTAATTATTTTAAAGAAAGAGCAAAAGTTATTACTGTTAACGGCAGCAAGGGAGTGAAGGAAGTATCTGAAGAACTTATGAAAAAACTTGCCTAAATTAACGGAAAATATCTATTATAAAAGCCCGCCAATTTACTGGAGGGCTTTTTTAACATTTAAAATATGAAAAACATAAGAAACTTCAGCATTATCGCGCATATAGATCATGGAAAGTCAACTTTGGCCGACCGACTGATTCAGTTTACCGGTGTGTCCGATGAAAGAACTTTCAAGGACCAGATTCTGGACAATATGGATATTGAACGGGAGCGCGGTATTACGATTAAAAGCAACGCTATTTCTCTGCCTTACCGTGCAGCCGACGGCAAAGACTACACGCTGAACCTGATTGACACTCCCGGGCATGTTGATTTTTCTTATGAAGTCTCGCGCTCGCTTGCTTCGTGCGAAGGAGTTCTGCTAATTATCGATGCCGCCCAGGGTGTTCAGGCGCAGACGCTGGCCAATTTGTATCTGGCCATGGAACACAATCTCGAAATTATTCCGGTAATAAACAAAATCGATCTTCCCTCCGCCGATGTTGACCGTGTTCTGGAACAAATTGATTCCGAGTTAGGTCTCGATCACGATACCCATATAAAATGTTCCGCCAAAGAAGGAACAGGAATTGAAGAAATACTCGAAGCCATAGTTAAACGCATCCCTCCACCCACAGGAAACGAGGATAATCCTTTGGCCGCGCTGATTTTTGACGCGCAATATGATCCTTTCCGCGGCACGATTATTCACTGCCGCGTCTTTGACGGAACGCTGAAAAGCGGTGACATCATAAAGTTCATGTATAACAACTCTACCTATAAAGTGGAAGAAGTCGGACATTTTCTTTTACAACGTACAAAACGTGAAAAACTTTATGCTGGCGAAGTGGGTTACATTATCGCCGGCGTAAAAACAGTGGCCGACGTGCGCACGGGTGATACGATTACTCTGCAAAACAAACCTTGCTCTGGGCCCCTGCCGGGATTTAAGGAGGTAAAACCTGTTGTTTTTGCTTCTATTTATCCCATTGCTTCCGACGATTATCAGGATCTGGCGGATTCTCTGGAAAAATATAAACTCAATGACGCTTCATTTATTTACGAAAAAGATTCCTCCGCCGCGTTGGGACAGGGTTTTCGCTGCGGTTTTTTGGGGCTTTTGCATCTGGATGTCGTACAGGAAAGACTGGAAAGAGAATATGATTTATCCATTATTCTTTCCGTGCCTAGCGTGCGTTACCGTTTCACGCTTAATGACGGTTCAATTATTTATGTGGATAATCCCGCGCATTATCCCGATCCCATGTCCATCATTAAAGGAGAAGAACCGTATATACGCGCGATGATGATGCTGCCGGAACGTTATCTGGGCGCGGTGATGAAACTTTGCATGGAAAAGCGTGGCATCAATTCCGATATGCACTACACCAGCCCGGGGCGTGTTGAGTTATCATACGAAATGCCGCTGGCAGAAGTTATATATGATTTTTATGACCGCTTTAAATCCGTCACGCAGGGTTACGGCTCTTTTGATTATGATATTATCGATTACAGAGAAAGCACTCTTGTTTTGATGGATATTCTGGTCAATGGCGAAAAGGTTGACGCGCTTTCGCAGATTGTGCATCGCGACCGCGCCCGCGCCCGCGCTCTTCTGGCCTGCGACAGATTAAAAGAAGAAATTCCACGCCAGATGTTTAAAATCGCCATCCAGGGAGCGATTGGCTCAGAGATCATCGCGCGCAGTACCATCAGCGCTTTCCGTAAGGACGTTACGGCTAAATGTTACGGCGGCGATATCACTCGTAAAAGAAAGCTGTTGGAAAAACAAAAAGCCGGCAAGAAGCGCATGAAGATGATTGGCTCGGTAAGCATTCCGCAAAGCGCGTTTTTGGCGGTGCTGAAATCGGATAACGATTAGACATCACATCTTCTTATACTTTGGTTTTCTTGGCTAGAAACTATGTCTTAATGTCTTTGCGCGCGAATATAATGAGCGAAGCAATCTCATAAACATTATGAATATACTTAAGATTGCCGCGTTCGCTTTCGCGAACTCGCAATGACACAAATATTCTTATGAAAAAAGAAAAAGCCGGCCTTTACATTCACATCCCTTTTTGCCAAAGCAAATGCGCTTATTGTAATTTTTATTCTATTACATCCGTAAATTTGATTCCGAAATTTGTCGCGGCGCTGGTTAAAGAAATAAAATTATCCAAAGGCACTTTTGATTCATTTGACACAATCTATATCGGCGGCGGGACGCCTTCTGTGCTCACCTGCGAACAAATCGCGGAAATCATTGCCGCCATTAATAAATTTTTTAAAATTGACAGCAAAGCGGAAATTACGCTGGAGGTGAATCCAGGAGATCTATCCTTGGGATACTTAACATCGCTACGTTCGCTGGGAATTAACCGGCTGAATATCGGCGTGCAGTCTTTTGATGACAAAATATTAAGATTCCTCGGACGCAGGCACAATGCAAATGAAGCGCGTCAAAGTATCCGCGATGCGCGTACGGCTGGTTTTAAAAATCTGGGGATCGATCTGATTTACTCCATTCACGGCCAGAGCATTAACATTTGGAAAAAAACACTTGCGAAAGCAATATCTTTCAAACCTGAGCATCTTTCCTGCTATCAGCTTACGTTGGAAACAGACACTCTTCTTTACAAAAAATACCGCGAGGAAAAAATAAAGGAGCCCTCTGAAAATCTGCAAAGAAAATTTTTTTACACTACCGCCGAAGAACTGGAAAAAGCTGGTTATATTCATTATGAAGTATCCAATTTTACGCGGAAAAATAATTTTAAATCCAGACACAACATCAAATACTGGAGACACTCTCCTTATTTAGGGCTGGGTCCCGCGGCACATTCTTTTTTAGACAACAGGCGCTGGTGGAATTATGCGTCTGTTAAAAATTACCTGGAAATATTAGCGCAGGGAAAAATGCCGGTGGAAAGTGAAGAATTTCTTACACCGGACCAATTAAAACTCGAGACGCTGTTTTTGGGCCTGCGTACCAGCGAGGGTATCGATTTGATACTTTACAAAAAAAGATTCAACGTTGATTTGCTTATAGATAAGAAAAATATCATTGAATCGTTGGTAAATAATCAATTTGTGGAAGTGAAAAACGGCCATTTACGCACCACTCTCGCCGGCATGGCCGTGGCGGACAGCCTCGCATTGATTTAATGTAGTCATTTCTGTTCATAATCAATAAATAATTCTTGTCAAAAGCAATAATAATATAAACATTTTTTTATCAAAAGGCAGAAAGGCATCAACTAGCTTAGGTTATAACAGATTTGTCAGCCCCAGACTTTACTGGACAGTTGTACAATCGTTTGAAGCTAATAAAATGTCAACTTTTTCAATTCGTTTCTTTAAATATTCGGCTTGATCTTTATCTATTACTTCTATAACTGCATCCAAACACTTGCGCAGATTATCATAAATAAGCTTATGACATTTAACTGGTATTATTTTATTTTGATATAACTTAAACTCTATTAATCCCGTAGCCGCAAAACCATTTAAAAAACCAACTGCATAATGATTAGAATTGACCTCTATATTATCAAAAGACAACGGATCTATACTTCTACTTTTACGGATTGACTGAAAGAAATAATACAGAACAACCATGGCACTAAATTGTAAATTTATGATAATTTTGTTGAAAGTATCTTCATCAATATCTAATTCTATTGTCCTTGAGTAATCTTTCTTCTTATCTTCCGAAATTACTTTTTGAGTATTCACTGATGAAAATCTATCTGCCATATCATCAATTTTTGATCCTATTATTTTAAAGTGCGATGGAAAATCACTAAGCACTGTATTAATATTTCCTGAAGCAAATTTAATTTCTTTTGCTGCCGTTTTTAAATCTTGATTAGTTTCAATAAGTTTAGAAAATTGACTGTCCTGTTTATTAGCAGAAACAATACTGTAAAAAATCGCCAATATTGCAAGTAATAACGATGAAAGGGTTAGGGCAGTTTGTTTACTAAGTCTGGGACATCGTAATAACTTAATGCCAATAGAAGTATAATGGCAATAACGAGATATGAAATCGCATATCGATAATGTATATTGCTGTTACTCATATGATCCTCCATCATGTTTAATAATATTTACATAATTATTAATAAATAAGAGTCAACGAGGGTCAAATCTTTATCCTTGACAAGCTTAAAGATTTTACCCCATTTTTTCCATTATTTATTGTAACTATTATATTCGGTAATAACTTCATCAATTGTAGGATTGGCCTTAGCCCTGCCATTAATAAAAACAACAGGGGGCCCATCTCGCATAACGTCATTCAGGGCGCGAAACATCTTAAGTTGAGACGCATCTGGGTCTACTATTTCCCCGCCACCTATACTTGATGTGACCATGACGGTCATGCCCGCATTTTCAATTTCCGAGGCAAACTGCCTCGTGCGCTCTCCAGGCTCGCTGTTTCAGGTAGGTCCCACTACGGTGACAATGTTACTATAAACACCGGCGACATCCCCTACTTCGACAAAACCGGATTCTGAAACGTCCTCATCAACCTTCTGATGCTGATGCCAAGCATATCCTGCGATAACCAATATGCAAAGAATAACAAAACCTTTACTTATTTTCAAAATCCATTCCTCCTTCTAGTGTATGCTTATAATTCATGTCATTTATTAAATATCTTTATCTGTAAAACGAGACGTCAAGCTAACGATTTACCCCCCCATCTTTCGGTCGCATACTAAACTGTAAAAACCCTAAAGTTTAATTCTTAGCCATTCTTCTACTTAATCCCCAAAATTTTTTTGCTTGTTTTTCTATTTTTTCATCCTCAATGGGTTCTTCTGCTTTGTTTTCATAAACCCAATCTATTATTAGCCAATCTTTATCGAATTTCCGTAAATTAAAAAACAGTATACTTTCTTTGTTATCCTTATATGTTTCCTTAACCGCTACTATTACATCGCCCTCTTTTTCGTAACTATATTCTCTTTTCTTTAATTCATTTATTTGAATTACTTGATAGCTTCTCAACCTAGAAGCATACGCATTAAAACTATTTTCTTTAATCAATTCAACTGAATCTAAAAGTGTTCTTTTTTGGTGTTTTAAATCGTTTTTTTTAAGCGCATCATAATAGTTTTTCAGTGTATTTTCTGGTGTCGATAAATCTACCGTTTCATATTTAGAACAACACACCGTGATTGATAACAAAATAATGCTTAATATGAATAATTTTTCCTTCATAATATTAAGGTCTTTAAGTTTATATTATTTTTATATGTCTTGATAAACCTTTTCCTTAACAAACAGATCAAACAGATTGGCGTCGATATAATTATCTTTCACCATATCTTTCATAATCTTTATCGCTTCTGTGGCGCTTTTGCCTTTTTTGTATGGCCTGTCTTTCGCGGTAATAGCCTCAAAAATATCGACAATGGTAATAATTCGCGACTGCAGTGATATCTTATCCGCTTTTAGGCCGGAGGGATAACCGCTACCGTCTAATTTTTCATGATGCTCGGAGGCGTATTGAGCGATATGGCGCATTTTTTTTGGAAAGGGAAGCTTGGAAAGTATTTTTTTTGTTATAGCCGCGTGATTGGTAATTATTTTTTCTTCTTTTTTATTAAGCGTTCCAAAAGGCACGCTAAGATTGTATATTTCGTCTTTAGTCAAAAGCGTCATAATCCTACCGTTTAATTTCCATTTGCGCTTTGCTATTTTTTTGATTTTTGCGATATCTTTATTATCTATATATTCTGTGCCTGTATTTAATTTTTCCAAAAACCGCCTCTCCTCATCAAGCGCCTTTATTTTTTTTTGAATACTTTTTACGTCAGCTTTGCCCTGGGCTTTGCTTTTTACCGCCGCTTTTGATTTCATCAGATAATCTTTTTTAATAATTTCTATCCGCGATTTAATTTCGTTAATCCTGTCATATACTGTTTCGAGCTTCTTTGATTTATCTACAATATGTTCCGGCGTGGTAATCTTGCCGATATCATGCAACCATGCCGCCATGCGCAATTCCTTTAGCTCGTCCACCGAAAAGTAGCTATCTGCGAAAGGCCCGCTTTTAACCTCATTTATCTTATGCGCGATGGCCATAGTCAGTTGCGCGACACGGCGGATATGGCCTCCAGTATATGGAGATTTTTCATCAACAGCAGAGGCTATTGCTTTGATAAATGATTCCAAAAGGCTCTCTAAATCGTGAATCAGCTGATTGTTAGTGAGGGCTACCGCGGCCTGCGAAGCCAGGGATAATGTCATTTCCTTCGATTTCCGGGAAAAACTTATTACTTCTCCCGTTTTTGGATCCAGCGCGTTAATCAGCTGCAGTACTCCGATAATCTCGTTTTCATGATTACGCATGGGAACAACCATCATCGATTTAGAACGATAACCGTTTACCCTGTCAAATTCTTTTGTTCCCGAAAAATTGAAACCTTTGGCCGAATAAACATCTTCGATATTGACTGCCTGGCCGGTAATTGCGGCATGTGAGGAAACATTTGAATGATTGAGGGAACCATCATCATTTTTCATTTTAACGGAAGGCCAGGTGATTCTGCCGTGCGTTCCCCCCATCCGAACATTTATGGAATCGTTTTGAATAATGGTAAAAAGAAGTTCCGATTCATCATCGGACATGATATAAAGCGTTCCTCCATCCGCGTTGGTAAACGCGCGCGCCTCCGAAATAATCATTTCCATGAGACGGTTGATATTTTTTTCCGCGGAAAGAGCCACGCCTATTTCGGTTAGCCGCTTAATATGATCAGGGTAGGTATAACTGCCGTTTTCACTTTCTTTTTCCAGCCGCATAACGCACCTTTATGATTCATATTTGATGCTATCTGACTATAACATAGGGTATATCTTTTTCAATGCGTTTTTTGAGTTGTTCCAATTCTTCATCGGATAATGTTTTTTCTTTTAGAAACTTTTTATCCAATGCTTTGGTGGGAATAAATTTTTGCAGGACATAGCGTTGGGCGCCGGAGATGATTTTTGATATTTCGATTATATCATTGGCATTTAAGCGCGACTCCACCGCTGTGGTACGAAATTCATGAGGGATTTTCGATTGTAAAACCAGCGTGATACTTTCTTGAATCAAGCGCGTATCCACGGGAACTCTTGCCATTTTCTCGTACTTTTCCCATGGCGCTTTAATATCCATAGCGATAAAATCAAGCAGCTTAGCCTTGAGCAGATCTTTTAGCACCTGCGGCTGAGAGCCGTTGGTATCAATCTTGACGGCAAATCCCATCTTTTTGATTTTTTTCACAAATCCATGTAAATCTTTTTGGATAGTCGGCTCACCGCCGGTAATCGATACGGCATCGAGCTTGCCCCTGCGCGTAGCCAAGAATTCCATGATTTTTTTTTCATCGATACATTTGCCGAATCTCTCCGGATCAACCAGTTCCGGATTGTGGCAATATCCGCACTTGAAATTGCATCCCTGTGAAAAAACAATTGCGCAAATCGCGCCGGGGTAATCAATGAGCGATACTTTTTGCAGTCCACCAATTTTCATTATAATCTTTCTCTTAAACCAAATATTAAAGCCCTTCATGCAGACAGGGCTTTATAAGCGTTTTTTTACTGATCTCTTCTTACTGAAACCGAAATACCTGACGCGCGTTAAATTCCGCCTGCTTTCCCTTATTCCATTGTTTGACAGGGCGTAAATAACCAACCACCCGCGAGTATACTTCGCAATCATCATTACAGGTCGGGCATTTTGGATTTTCGCCTTTAATGTAACCGTGCGACGGACAAACGCTGAAAGTCGGCGTGAATGTCACATAAGGCAGATGGTAATTGGAACATATTTTATGAACTAACGATTTTACAGCCTGCGGATTATCCACACGCTCTCCGGCAAAAGTGTGGAAAACGGTACCACCGGTATAGCGTGTCTGAATTTCATCCTGCAAATCAAGAGCTTCAAAAATATCATCCGTGTAATTAACCGGCAGCTGGGTGGAGTTGGTGTAAAAAGGCTCGCACTTTTTCGACCTGCCGTTACCGTTACCATTGCTGGCGCAAATAATACTCGGATACTTTTCCTTATCAATTTTAGCCAGACGATATGAAGTGCCCTCGGCCGGCGTTGATTCCAGATTGTAGTTATTCCCTGTTTCCTTCTGAAAATCTATCAGTTTATTTCTCATAAAATCGAGAACATATTTCGTAAATTCCTGCCCCTCTTTAGAAGCAATATTTTTGCCCAGCAAATTCAGGCAAGCTTCATTCATGCCGACCAGACCAATTGTAGAAAAATGATTCTTCCAATATTCATCAAATCTTTCTTTAACATTGCGCAAATAATATTTGGTGTAGGGGTAAAGATCGCTGTTGGTAAAGTTTTCCAGAACTTTCCTTTTAGTTTCCAGGCTCTCTTTGGCTATTTCCATTAAATTTTCCAGACGCTGCATGAAATCCTTCTTTGATTTGGCAAGAAATCCGATACGCGGCATGTTGATGGTGATAACGCCGATGGAGCCGGTAAGTGGATTGGAACCAAAAAGTCCACCGCCGCGCATTTCCAGTTCGCGGTTATCGATACGCAGACGGCAACACATGCTGCGCGCGTCTTCGGGATTCATGTCGGAATTGATAAAATTAGAAAAATAAGGCACGCCGTATTTAGCCGTCATCTCCCACAAATCTTTCAAATTGGGGTCGTCCCAGTTAAAATCGCGCGTGACATTGTAAGTCGGAATAGGAAAAGTAAATACCCTTCCCTTGGCATCACCTTCTGCCATCACCTGCAGAAAGGCCTTGTTAAAAAGATTCATCTCATCCTGAAATTCTTTATATGTTTCCTTCTGGGGAACACCGCCGATAATCACGCCCTGATCAGCGTAATATTTGGGAACGGTTACATCCAGAGTTACATTGGTAAAAGGCGTCTGAAAGCCAACCCGGGTGGGAACATTAATATTGAAAATAAATTCCTGCAGCGCCTGCTTGATTTCCGTAAAACTTAACTTGTCATAACGGATAAAGGGCGCGAGTAAAGTATCAAAATTAGAAAAAGCCTGCGCCCCGGCCGCTTCGCCCTGCAGCGTGTAGAAGAAATTAACCACCTGTCCTAAAACACTACGCAGATGCTTGGCTGGTTTGCTTTCCACCTTACCGGAAACACCGCGGAAACCCTGCAAAAGCAAATCGTATAAATCCCAGCCCACGCAATAAACAGAAAGCAGGCTCAAATCATGAATATGAAAATCTCCCTCGTTATGGGCCTTTTTGATTTCCGGCGTGTAAATTTCGTTAAGCCAATAAACCTTGCTCACTTCCGAGGAAATATAATTATTCAACCCCTGGAGCGAGTAATCCATATTGCTGTTTTCGTTTATTTTCCAATCGGACTTTTTTAAATATTGGTCAACGAGATCGACTTCCATCTTATTGGTAATGTCTCTTAAACGAGCGTGTTGATCGCGATAGATAATATATGACTTGGCGGTCTGCCGATAAGAAGACTGGAGCAAAACTTCTTCGACAATATCCTGAATCTCTTCCACGGTTAAAATCTTGCCGTTAAATAATTGTTCGGCAAGATTTAATACCTTGATGGTGAGCTTCTTTGCTTCTTTATTATCAAAATCTCCCGTGGCTGTTCCTGCTCTGGCAATGGCTTTGGTTATTTTTTCCGCGTTGAATTTTACTAAGCGGCCGTCCCTCTTTCTGATCTTTGTGTTCATTACCCCTCCGTAATAATATGAAAAAGAAATTAATATTTCCCGTGCGAAACGCTACATATTGTGGTTTTATAGCACACTACCACTATATATAGTTATTTTCAAGGGGAAAGTGAAAATTTTTTCAGTCAATATGTAAAAAAAGAACCTTTATAAACCTTGCTTTTTACGCTTTTGAAGTTTATTCAAACTAAAATATTTTTCTCACCGGAGATACGCCAAATTGAAAATAGACAAAACAAAAATTGATAAAATAAAGGGGTTTCTGGATGAACGTGAGTCAGAATATCTTCATGAATTGGCGTTTACGGCCAGCAAAAAAGGCCCCTGTTTGGAAATCGGCAGCTACTGTGGCAAATCTGCAGTATTTATAGGAGAAGCCTGCAAGAAAAATAATGCCATATTGTTTTCTCTGGATCATCATCGCGGTTCGGAAGAGCAGCAGCCCGGGCAGGAGTATTTTGACCCTGATTTTCTCGATGAGCAAACCGGCCTTATCGACACCTTGCCGTTTTTCCGACGGACACTTTTAGACTTTGGCCTGGAAGATACGGTTATTCCCATTATCGGACATTCGGAAACAGTTGGGCTCAACTGGCAGACTCCGCTTTGTTTGATTTTTATTGACGGCAGCCACGCCTACGAATCAGTGCTCAAAGACTACGAGGTTTGGGCAAAACATCTGACGCCCGGCGGTTATCTCGTCTTTCACGATATTTTTCCCGATCCGGCCAAGGGCGGCCAGGCGCCTTATCGGGTTTATCAGCTTGCCATTGCCTCTGGGCAATACGAAGAAATGCCGATGTTTGTTTCTTTGGGAATATTAAAGCGCAAAAAATAGCGGTATGACGCGATCAAATATCGTCAGACCACATCCAGCAGCATCCTTCATCAGACATTTTTGCCGTTATGTAACCGCGCCGGGCAAAATCAGTCATCGTGTGATTCACGATTTGCGGTTCAGCTCCTGTTTCAACAATTATTCTATTACTCAACTCTCTCAGCGCGTTTTCCTGAGAACCGTCGCACAGCGCCGTTTCAATCAGGCCATATTTTTCGACCAAATCATTTTTCAAAATTTTATAGGTCAGGTGCATGCGCCAGTAGCCTTCCACTCGCATATTCTCCAGCGGCGCGTTGGTTTTGTTTACGTATCCCGCCAGTAACTTTTCCCAATCTGTATACATTTCTTCGTCATAACGGGCGACAAAAGCGCGTATATCTTCCGGCACCAGGGCTTTGGTGCGAACAATCGCGTCGTTGGCGTCGTACTTTGCCCAGTCATCGGTGAGTATTTCCAGATCGTATTTCTCAATCTGCTCCCGGACGGTAGTGCCGGGAAAAGGCGCCAGATAATGATATCCGTAAAGCACATTCAGACTGCGCGCCAGACGATCGGAAGCCTGCATGGTTTCCGGTGTTTCTCCCGGCAGGCCAACAATAAAAGACACATGCGGAACTATTCCCGCATCTTTACACATCTGCACGGCGGGAGCGGCGTGCTCTAGTTTAATTCCCTTCCTGATACGTTTGAGCATCTGCGGATCGCCGGTTTCCACGCC
>DHGA01000003.1:22047-23745 GCA_002402545.1 Syntrophaceae bacterium UBA4810 | reverse complement strand
ACGCGGGCAAAAGCGCTCCAGCCGAATTTAAGATTGCGCTTATTTATGCCCTGGCAGATTTCCAGAACTATTTTTTTATCGGATGTGAATAAGTCATCAGCGATGTTGATGCGTTCAAAACCAAAATCAAGTATCTGTTCAATTTCATCAAGCACACGATCTGCCGCGCGGCGGCGAATTTTCGCGCCGACCATTTTACGCCCCAGGCAAAAAATACAAGCATTGGGGCAGCCGCGGCTCGTAATCATGCTTACGGGAAAACCCAGCGCGCGGTATCGGGAAATGGGCAATAGGCGCCTGGCTGGCAGGTTGATTCTGTCCACATCGTCAATAAAAGGCCTCTTGCCCGTAATGATAACGTCGCCGTTTTCTCTGTACGCAAGGCCGCGGATATCACTCCATTTATTTTTCTGTTTTAACACAGGCGTAATCTCGGCTATAGTGTCTTCCGCCTCGCCGATAAGAATCAAATCGATTTCCGGGTACTGGCACAGGATCTGCTCCGCCGCAAAAGAAGCATGGGGCCCGCCCATCATCGTGATGATCTCCGGGTTGCAGCTTTTCACGTCGTGCAGAATTTTCTGCGCTTCGTAAAAATTCATGGTGACGGAAGTCGCGCCCACCGCGTCGGGCTGAAAATGATCGAGTTGCCTGCTGATTTTTTCCCGGGAATAGCCGCTGACAATATAATCAAAAATTCGCACATCCGCACCGGCCGCGACAAATGCCGCCGCGACATAAGTCACACCCAAAGGCGGTGAGGGATTTTCTTCCAAAGGATAGGGAGTAGCCACCAACGCGACGCGCAAAACATCAATCTCCTTTGCGGGGGAAAAATACCGTCCGAAGCCATCCGAAAATTGTGTTTTCCTCACGCATGACGCGTTCAACATTATCGTAAAACTTAGTCAGCTTGTCCGGTTCGGCCATCCATTGCGATCTTGATTTTATCGTTTTTCCCGCGTCCAAATACCGGATTACCGCCGCGGGATTTCCGGCGGCAATGGCGTTTGCGGGAATATCTTTTACCACGACCGCCCCTGCGCCGATAACAGCGTTATCGCCTATCGTCACCCCCTTGCCGACGATGGCGCTATCGCCAATCCAGACATTATTGCCGATTTTTACCTCGTAAGTATTGCCCACGGATGAAGTGCGATCATACAAATCGTGCCAGTCGGAATCGGTGATGTAAACATCCTGCGCCAGCATGCAGTCGTCTCCCAGCACTACAGACGTCGCGGAAGTAATCCTCACACCGGGGCAAATCAGGCAGCATTTGCCTGTTTCAATTTTTCCGCTCAAATTATCCTTTAACCATGCGCTCAGCCGCACTTTTTTATCGGATGTGGCGATCAATGTGTTAAAGTCACCAATGGAAATCGGTGAACCAAAAATTTCCACATGCCATGGTTTCATAACTGCCATGCCGCGGCCGAAGTATTCGCACTGCGGCGCCAGAAAATGATACGCGTACCACTGCTCAAATTTATAAGTTAATTTTTTCAGATAATAAGGCCGGTGGTCGTCTTTCAAATGTTTACCTTATGAAGAAAATATTTTACAAATAAACTGTTAAAGCTTTCTCATTCGCGCGTTTGAAATATATTGAATCTTCTAGCTTTTCCATGAATCCCAGAACTTATGATTAAATATTTTACCCGCCGGCGTCTCTGCGCTTAAGGCATCCCAGGCCAG
>DHGA01000003.1:21244-21952 GCA_002402545.1 Syntrophaceae bacterium UBA4810 | reverse complement strand
TTCCGCCGTTTCCGCCATGGTTATCCACGGACGGTCACTCACGCAGCGCACTCCCCATTGGGGGACAATAAATTTTTCCCAGTATTTGTCTATTCTGTTTTTCGCCTCTTCGCCGCTGACCGCGCCGCATAAAACAGGGTAATACCAATCCATGGCATAACGGGACTTGAGCATATTGAAAACATCAGGTTTGTATTTAATTGCCTCACCGAGGGAAAGCATGGCCTTCTTCCAGCGCGTGCGCTTCTTGCCTAAGAGCGTGGCAATAGCCAGAGCGCATTTCAGGCTCATATAAATCGAACTCGAACCGGTCAGCAAAGACATCTTATCCGTCTTGCCGTCTTTATTTTTCGCCCAGTATATATTCCCCTGTGGCGATTGAAGTTTAACCGCGTAATTAACGCCATCCTCCATCACCGGCCACATCTGGCTCAACAATTCTAAATCTTTGGTAATGAGATAATAATGAAATAAACCCACCGCTATGTAGGAAGAAAAATTTGTTTCTTTAGTGGGGTTAATGATTTCACCATTCAATATTTCCGACCACCAGCTACCGTCGGCAAGCTGCGTGTCCGCCAGCCACCGGTAAGCGCATCTCGCCTCTTCATAAAAGCCGCCCACGCACAGGCCCATCGCGCTTTCCACATGATCCCAGGGATCTGTTTTTCCGCCTTCAGACCAGGGTATTTCGCCGCTCTCTTTCTG
>DHGA01000003.1:0-21228 GCA_002402545.1 Syntrophaceae bacterium UBA4810 | reverse complement strand
GCGGGGGTAATAATTTCCATTAATTTCAACCCTTCCTAAAATAGAAAACAATACTTTTGCCCATGAGCGGATTCAAAAATTCCTCGAGTCGACGCACCCAAAAAGGTTTTTTCATAATATCCCATTCCAGAAATATTTTGTAATATTTTACCAGAAGATTTTCCTCGTTTTTATGGCCGACCATGCACTTAATCCACCAGTAAGGCACGTGCAAGGCATGTTTGTGATTTATCTTCCAGCATTTAAATCCGTAACTTTTCAACATGTTCAGAATTTTATCTTTTTTGTATATCCGCACATGCCCGCCTTCTTCATTACGATAGGCGCGTGAAAGAAGCCAGCAGATTCTTTCAGGAAAATAACGAGGCACGCTGATGACCAGCAAACCTTCGGGCTTTAAAACGCGCACCAGTTCTCCTACCGCCTGCTCATGATCCGGAATATGTTCGAGCACTTCCGAGCAGATCACACAGTCAAAAAAAGCGTCGGCAAAAGGCAATTGCCGTATATCGGCTTTTTGAATCTGGCAATTATCTGCTTCAACGCCCGGAATTTCATTGAGCGACGCGGACGCCTTGTCCAGGTCTTCCTGTTTTCTATCGATGCCGAAATATTTTACGCCGGGTATTCCCGCGAGTCCGCGTAGGTGTCTTCCAGTACCGCAGCCGGCATCGAGCACCACGTCACCCGATTGCAATTTCAACTCATTAAAGTCGACGGTGAGCATCAATTGCCTCCCGGTAGACCTCGGTAACTTCTTGCGCGGCCTTGGGCCAGCTGAAAACAGAACCGACGCGCTCAAGCCCCGCCTTGGTGTATCTTTCCCGCTCCTGCGGATTATTCAGCAGGTAAGTGATTGCTTTGGCCAAAGCTGCAGCATCCGCCGGCGGAACAATCATCCCCGCGTTTCCCACCACTTCCGGCAAGGCGCCGCCCGAGGTGGAAATCAGGGGCACGCCGCAGGCCATCGCCTCCAGCGCCGGTATGCCGAACCCTTCATAGAGGGAAGGAACAACGGCGATAGTCGACTTGGAGTAATAGTCGGCAAAATCTTCATTGGCAATGCGGCCGGTAAAATGGACAATGTCGCCGATGCCGAGTTTTGCCACCAGCTTTTCGATCACGCCTTCTTTTTTCGGTTCGCCGATCACCGTCAGCTTTATGGGCTGTTTTTTTCTTATCTGCGCCACGGCCTGAAGCAAATATCTTAATCCTTTCAGCGGCACATCCGCGCTGTTGGTAACGATAATGGTGCTCTCCGGACGCGCGGCGTTTTGCACCGGGTAGAAATATTCGTTGTTGATCCCGTTGTGAACAACCCTAAATTTTTCTTCCGGGATAGAAAATTCCGCGGCAATGTCTTTTTTGGTAAATTCCGAGACGGTGATAATATGCGACAGGCGTCTGGCCACTTTAAGCTGCATGCCGATAAAAGTGTACCAGCGGTAGATTTTGAATTTCTGATACAATTTACGCGCCGCCTTATATTCTTCGCGGCAGTCAACGGTTATCGGATGATGAATGGTCGCGATGGTGGGATAAAGTTTGCGCGCGATTTTTCCGATGCCGTAAGCAAGGCACTGGTTGTCGTGGACGATGTCATAATTTATTTTCTTTTCGCGTAGATATTTATAAGCGCGTTGCCCGAAAGTGTAGGGCTCCGGGAAACTGCCCGTGCACATATTCAGAAATTCATACATGTTTAATGGATTAAGTAGGTCGCTGAATTTTTCCGGGCGAAAAAAATGTTCTATATTATAAAGATCAAGGCTGGGCAGTTTGTGCAGGCGAACCTTCTCATCCAGATGCGGATAAGGCGGCCCGGAGATAACGTCGACTTCATGCCCGATATCCGCGAGCGCCTTGCTTAAATGCTTTATGTAGACCCCCTGTCCGCCGCATGTCGGGTTTCCCCGATAGGTGAGCAGGCATATTTTGAGCGGGTGGGAATCATTTTTCTGGATCACGCACTTATCCTCTGTACTATCCGGCGTGAATTATCCAGCATGGCGGATATTTCGGTATCGGTCAGTCCCGCGCCGCGCGCGATTTTCAGAGCCATCGTCTCACCGACAAAATCTGATGCCGAATGAGCGTCGTTATCGAGCACAAGCTGGGCATTAAACTTTTTGGCCAGCAGGGCAACATGGCCATTGGTGTAGGCATGCCCACGGCGGGTGGTAATTTCCAAATACACATTTTTTTGCACGGCAAGCTGCGCTTCTTCTTCGGTAATCAACCCCGGATGGGCAAGAATATCCACCCCTGCTTTTATCGCCGCCAAATTTGTGCCGGCAGGTACCGGCTCCGTGATCGTTTGGCCGTGCACAACAACAATTTTCGCTCCGAGTTTTCTGGCCTCTCCGGCAAGCGCGGCAATATCATCCGGATGAACGTGTGTCAGCTCAATCCCGGGAATGACTTTGATACCGCCCTTTTCCGTTATCTTGGAACAAACTTTGACCATGCGGGGAATAATGAAATCGATATTGGAATGGTCGGCATGGTCGGTAATGGCAATTATTTTATAACCTGCCACCCAGGCGCGCTGGGCCAGTTCCGCAGGCACCAATTCACCGTCACTGAAGAAGGAATGAGTATGAAGATCAATCACTTGGAATGCCCTTAACAAGAAATTTGCAGAAAAACCAGTTACATGAAGAACTTACTAACAAATTTACGACTGATAGTCAACCATGAGTTAGGTGCGTGGAATCGAAGAAATAATATGGTTTATAATTAGAAATTATATTTAAATATAGCAGCATTAATGCAACGCGATTCTCTTGTTGACATAAAAAAATGTTTTGCTTATTATTTCGCGCTCATAAATTATTTGCCTTAAAAGAAACGCGGGGCCGATGTTATTCAATTCTCTTGAATTTGTTATTTTTTTGCCAACAGTATTCTTACTGTACTGGTTTGTTTTTCAGAAAAACCTGAAATTACAGAATTTATTCATCCTTGCAGTCAGCTATATTTTTTATTGCTGGTGGGATTGGAGATTCTTATTTTTAATTATTTTGTGTTCGGCAATGAACTATGTCGCGGGAATACTATTATCTTCAACTGAAAAACAAAAAAACAGAAAATTCATTCTTGCTCTATCTTGCATTTTAAGCTTAGGATTACTGGGCGTCTTCAAGTATTTTAATTTCTTCGTTGACAATTTTATCAATTCCTTTGCTTTAATAGGTATCCGTTTAGAAGCCAGAACTCTAAATATCATCCTTCCGGTAGGTATCAGCTTTTATACTTTCAAAGCGTTAAGCTATACCATTGACGTTTACCGGAGAAAGTTGGAATCAACAAAAGACGCTGTCGCGTTTTTCTCGTTTGTCGGTTTTTTCCCTCAGTTGCTGGCAGGTCCAATTGACCGAGCCACAACTCTTCTGCCTCAATTTTATACAAAACGAACATTTGAGTATGGTAAAGCTGTTGACGGACTGCGCCAAATTCTATGGGGCTTTTTTAAAAAAGTTGTCATTGCTGATAATTGCGCCATATACGTAAATCAAATATTCGCTAATTATGAAACCTTGCCGGCCAGCACATTGGTGTTGGGAGCTGTTTATTTTTCTTTTCAGATATACTGTGATTTTTCTGGATATTCCGATATCTCCATTGGAACCGCTCGTTTGTTGGGTTTTGGGTCCATGAAAAACTTCAGCGTTCCCTATTTTTCCCGGGATATTGCTGAATTTTGGCGGCGGTGGCATATATCGCTTACCTCTTGGTTCAGAGATTATTTATACATTCCCTTGGGCGGAAACCGTGGAACTAAATATCAAGTAATCCGTAACACTTTCATTGTCTTTTTAGTGTGCGGGTTTTGGCACGGCGCGAACTGGACTTTCATTTTTTGGGGCATTATAAACGCTCTTTATTTTTTGCCGCTGCTTTTATTGGGCACAAACAGAAAGAATTTAGATGCGGTAGCCCACAATAAAATATTGCCAACCGTAAAAGAGGTTATGCAAATATTATCAACGTTTGCTTTTACCACACTTGCATGGATATTTTTCAGGGCGGAAAGTATTGGCCATGCATTTTCATATATTGGGCATATATTTGCAAATTCTTTAATCTCTGCTCCTGAAGGTTCAGACCCGGAAAAGATTTTACCCTTTGTATTAATTTTGATAATAGTAGAATGGGCGCAAAGAGATAAGGAACACGGGCTGGATTTCAGCAAGATGAATATACCTTCATTCGCAAAAATTATGATTTATTATGCGCTACTAACTATTATCATTTTATTTTACGCGAGCCAGCAAACATTCCTTTATTTTCAATTTTGAGGTGAATTTATAAGAACAATTATAAAGAAAACTTGTTTTACATATCAATCTTTACACGTAAAACATATTATGAGTAATTTTACCCTATGAATAAGTTTATTTATCGTACATTTTTATTTTCTTTGATACCGCTAATTATAATATTGTCTTTAGACTTTTTTGCGAGAAACCAAAGCTCTCTATATAAAGAAAAGCATGAGGGAGCGTTAAAAAATAAAGATTTTATCGAAATCATTATTTTGGGAAATTCTCATGCGCATACAGGTGTTGATCCAAGAGGTTTTGACTTATTTACCTATAACTTAGCCAATGTTGCTCAAAGTCTATATTTCGATAAAAGAATTACGCTTTCTTTGTTGCCGCATTTAAAAAAGCTTAAATATGTTTTTATCAGCATTGATTACCACTCGTTATATTCTTCAAGCCAAGGAATCCGCGATATATGGTCTTATTATGCCCACGGCGTAAAACATAATAGATATGATGAATCTAAGTATTTGCTGGCAGACATTTCGCCTACACTCTTTGGATATACGCCAAAAGTAGTTTTGTCTTTTCTAAAAAAGAAAATCGTCAACAGATTAAAATATGGAAAAGACGTCATTGATTTCGATGTCGGAACCGGAGTTAACATAAAAGACACAATTGTAAATGGATTCATCTCTTTTGACGGGCATAGAAAATCAGTATTCACCCCTGAAAGATATAAAAAACGAATTCATGCTTTCGATGAAGGAATCCAAACTTCGGATGAAAAAGATGAAGTATTGGAAGATCTAAATGATTTTTTAGAAATATTACTAAATAATAATATTACCCCGATATTATTTACCGCGCCTACATATCGGGAATACAATAAATATCTTGAAGAATCTGTTGTAAATAACAATGAAAGAGAAATCGTTAAACTTTGTGAAAAGTACAATATAAAATATTTAAATTTTATGAATTCTGATTTATTCGAGAAAGAAGATTTTTATAACGCTGACCACTTAAACAAACAAGGCGCCAAAAAATTGGCAAAAATAATGAACAGCTTTATCATTGATATAGAAAACCGATCATCTAAATTGCAATAAATATCCTATTACACAACTGTTTTGACTTCTGGAAAAGGGGATGAGCATGAAGATCAATCACTTGGCATGTCCTAAACGAGAAATTTGCAGAAAAACCAATTACATGCAGAAATTTTCAACTAATTTCAACTAATAGTAAACCAGTAGATAGTTGATTTAAAATGATTAATTGGTTGATTTTTCAATATGTTAAATTTTTTTTAACTTCTTCTTTAAGAGATATCAGATACAGCTAATCACTCCGTTTTTCATTGACATGCCATGGAGTTATTTTTATACTCTCTGAAATAAGCTTTGAACCATCAAGAAAATTGAGGTGACATATTTTTGATCTTACCACCGTCATACAAAGTAACGCCAAATATTACCGCAAAGTCATCAGTATATTTCTTGTGCTGATTTTATTGCCTCTAACGCTTTGCCTTATGAATATTACTTTCGCTGAAAGCTTGAAGATACACTTTTTTCCAGCTGCAGTAATTTTGGCCGCTATAGTCTTTGGTCCCATGGGAGGCGTTATCGCGGGCATTTCCGGATCTCTTTACACCGCGCTCTTTTTAGGGAATCCCTATATTATAGTCGGTAACGCGCTTTTTGGCTTACTTACGGCGATCTTCTACAAAAAAACCGGTAAAATTATTTTCTCCGCGCTCCTGGCCTATCTTTGCGAATTGCCCTGGCTTATATTGACCGATTATTACCTTGCCCACCTGACAGCAGATTTTATCGCTAAACTAGTCATTGTTTTATTCCTGGGCAATCTTCTCTGGGCCGCAATTATTGAGTTGAGCATTAAGCCAATACGAAAATTATTTAATGTATCGTTCTAATTTCTTTTTAACTTAAAAAGATGTCCTTTTCGGAGATTATATTATGACCGACGAAAACAAAACTAACAGGCGGGAGTTTCTCAAAAAAGGCCTGTCTCTGGGACTGATCGCGGGCAGCGCCACAATTTTGGGCAGGCCGGATTTTCTGCTGGCGCAAAATGCCCCGCAGGGTTTGCCTGATCTTGTCGCCGTGCGTAACGGCGAGCCGGATGCGCTGTTCAGCAAAGGCATCGAGCTCATGGGCGGCATGAATCAGTTTGTCAAAAAAGGCCAGACGGTTGTGGTAAAACCCAACATCGGTTTTCCGCGCCTGCCGCAGGCCGCCGCGACTACCAATCCGCTTCTGGTAAAAACCATCGTGGAGAGATGCTATGCCGCAGGAGCCCGGCGGGTCTACGTTTTTGACAACGTGGTCTTGCCCACCTCCGCCAACGCCCGTAACTGCTACAGGTTAAGCGGCATTGAGGAAGCGGCTAAGGCAGCGCGGGCAATTGTTGTTCCGGTAGATGACTTCAGCTATCGCAAGGTGGAAATACCTGATGGCAAGACATTGAAAACAGCGGAAGTACACAGCCTGATTTTTGATACTGATGTATTTATAAATGTGCCGGTGCTCAAACATCACAGCTCCGCGCATCTTTCCATTGCTATGAAAAACCTTATGGGCATCATTAAAAACCGCATGGAATATCACCTGACCGGTCTGGATCAGTGCATTACCGATTTCTGTCTTTACCGCAAACCTGATTTAAACATTGTTGATGCCTACCGTGTGATGATGAGCCACGGCCCTTCCGGCCAGAATGTGGAAAATCCGACCAACGTGCAAGTAAAAAAAACTATTCTGCTTTCCCGCGATATCGTCGCGGTGGACGCGGCGGCAACAAAAATATTCGGCAGGGAACCGGAAGAAATCGGCTACATTAAAATGGCCCACGCGCAGAAAATCGGCAACATGAATCTGAAAGAGCTTAAGATAGTAACTTTCGCCATGTAAAGGATATATTCATTGCGCTTGATCAAAACCCGCATCGTATTTTCCACGTTTATTTTCACATTATTTATTCTTCTTTTTTTCAGCGGTGAAAAAACAGCCTCCTTGCTTTCGTCTGTTTTGCTTTCTTTTCAGTTTGTACCGGCTCTGCTTAAAGTTATCAGCAATCCCGGTATTTTGGTTATCACGGGACTGATTTTTCTTCTGGTCATCACCCTGCTTTTCGGCAGAGTTTACTGCTCGTTTCTCTGTCCGCTGGGCGTGATGCAGGATTTTTCTATCGCTCTCTCCCGCCGATTCGGCTGGCTTAAAAATCATTCTTTTCAAAAACCGTTGGGCTGGCTGCGTTATTCAATTCTGGCTTTGACAATTGCCCTGGCGCTTTTCGGCTCTTTTGTTCTGGTTAATCTTTTGGATCCATATTCTCTGACAGGCAGAATAATCAATCATGTGCTTGAACCTGCCTTTGTCTGGCTTTATAATACGTCCATCGAAATTCCAAAGTTTTTTAATATATACCTGTTTCAGAAAGAAACAGCCTACATTCCCCTTTTGGCGCTTGTTATCACCCTTCTCTTCTTCTTGAGTATTTTGTTTGTCTCGGCGCGCTACGGACGGCTTTACTGCAACACGGTTTGCCCCGTGGGATCGCTGCTTGGTCTGATTTCCCGCTTTTCCATATTTAAGTTCACGCTCGATGAGGACCATTGCACCCAATGCCTGAGGTGCGAAACTGTCTGCAAAGCGGGATGCATAAATCCGGATGACAAAACCATCGATATGACCCGCTGCGTCGCCTGCTTCAACTGCGTTGCCGCCTGCCCCCAGCCGGCAATCAAATATCAACACGCTTCGTCATTCAAAACACAAAACAAATGGTCGGCGCAGCGCCGCGGTTTTGTCATCGGCAGCGTGGCGGCCATATTTTCTGTTTTACTTGTTTTTAACGACAGAACGCGCGCGGCAATCGCCGCCACGCGCAGGAATCAGAAACCGCCGGCAACTCCACCCGGAGCGGTCACACTGCGGCGTTTTACACAGTCTTGCAGCGCCTGCCATCTGTGCGTGAGCGCCTGCCCGACAAAGGTTTTAACCCCCTCTTTTTTCGAATACGGCGCGGCCGGCTTAATGCAGCCACTTATGGATTTTGAAAAAAGCTTCTGCGATTACGAATGCAATGCCTGCGGAAAAGTCTGTCCCACCGGCGCGATACAACCGCTGCCGTTGGAAATTAAAAAACTGGTGCAGATAGGAAAAGCGGAAATTTTTGAGGAAATCTGCGTCGTTTATGTAGATCATAATAACTGCGGCGCCTGCGGTGAGGTTTGCCCGACGCACGTCATCAGCTTCATCGACAAAAATAACATCCTCTACCCCAAAGTGGATACCAAATACTGCATCGGCTGCGGCGCCTGCCAACTGGTTTGCCCGACAACACCCAAATCTATTATTGTTGAACCAAATGAGGTTCATCAAACAGCGGTTAAATACCGACACCGCAGAAGACATAGACGCGGGCAAGACACACAGGAAGGATTTCCCTTTTAAGAAAATATTTTTTTAATTATTCACGCCCTTAATAAAATCCAAATAATGCGCGGCTGTCTGGCGCGGTTTTTCAATCATCGGGACATGGCCGCAATCTTTTATAATCACGGTCTGATGATTTTTTATGCCTTTTTCAAAAACGGCGACGCTGGAAACATCAATAATCTTATCCTGATCACCCCAGAGGATGAGCACCGGCGCCTTTATTCGGGGCAGCTGTTTTTCCAGAGATAAAAAATCCGGGCCTATCTCTCTCAGGGCTTTTTCGTAAAATTTCCGGTTATCCAGAGCCGTTTTTATAAATGCTTTTTTGAGCGGGTAAGGTAAGGGAGGCGGGTTTACAAAAAGCATCCGATAAATACGCAGAAAATCTTTCTCGTCCTGCAGCACGAGCGGATTCACGCCCGCTTCAATTTTTTTCATCACTTCGCTTTTTTGCGGCGAGGCCACGCCCGCGGCGTTGAACAACCCCACGCTTAAAACTTCGTTCGGATAACGCACGGCATAAGTGCCGGAAAACAAACCGCCCATCGAACTACCGGCGATATGAAACTCCTCCAGATTAAGCGCGTGGACAAATTTATTGAGCCGATCGATCTGAGTGTTCAAATCATAAGACGCGTCCATTAACTTGGTACTTTCTCCATAACCGGGAATATCGGGAATAACTACATGATAATTTTTATTCAGGTAAGCGACGAAGCCAAGCCAGTTGTCCTTTTCCGCCGTATAACCGTGCAGCAACAACACCGTCGGCCCTTTTCCCCCCTCCAGATAAACAATATCATGATCATCGATTGTTATCTGTTTTTTGGTAAAACCGGCGCCGCTTCTGGCTTTATCAATTATGAATGCGGCCGTTTTTTCAGGAAAAACATAATAAACGACAACAGCGACAAAAACCGCGGCAACAATTAATGCTAATATGGTCATTAAAATCTTTTTCATGTTGACACCCTCCCTGGAAACCTTATATAAGATTTACGCGTTTTTAACATACTCTTTTTGACTTGTTTATTTAAGAAAATAATGAAATTTAAATTAACCGTTATATTTTCCATTATTATATTTTTCTGCTTATCTGTTCCCGCGGCCAGGGCAAATAATATTATTAAAATCGGATCTGATGCCGCCTTAGAAAAAAATCAAACTGTCAACAATATAATCACTATAAACGGCCAGATAACCGTTAGCGGCCTTGTGGAAAACAACGTAATCGCTATCGGCGGTCCGGTTGTTTTAACCGGAAAATCAGTTGTGCGCGGCAATGTATTTTGTATCGGAGGGATTATTGCCAGGGGCAGCGGTTCACAGGTTTTCGGGAAGGTAACAGAAATAAATTCAGCCGGCATTACCAAATCCTTGCGCTCGTTTTTCCGCGGCGATACTGATGACTGGTCAGCTATCTTAAATATTCTTTTTTTATTTTTTCAAATTATAATTGTGATTTTTGCTATACTTCTGGCGCTTATTTTGCCGCGGCAACTGACCAGATTCAAGCAGACAATCCAAACCAATAAGTTGAGATCGTTTTTCTATGGTTTGCTGGCTTCTTTAATGATTACCCCCCTGCTTATCTTATTAGTGATTTCAATTATCGGAATTTATCTTATCCCGACTCTTTGCATCGCGATTGCTATAATCTTTTTGCTCGGTTATATCGCAGTGGCGGCTCTTTTAGGAGATTTTACCCTATCAAAAATATGGGATTCTAAAAATAAGTCCCTTGTAGGACAAACGATTTTAGGGCTGATTCTGTTAATGATTTTGGGCTGGATTCCCTATGTCGGCTGGTTAATTAAAGCTATTATCGTCACCATCGGATGGGGCGGTATGCTTTACTTTCTTTTTAGCCACAGAAAACGGCGCGCTTAGTAAATAATCGCAAAGCGGTTTTAGTTTTCAGAATAACTCCTGTGTTTTTTTACCGCTAATACGTAAAAAATAATATTTATAACAACGACTAATAATCCTAATGCAATTTGCGTTTCGCGTGTCAGATTTTCCGGATAAATCAAAGGTAAAAGATATTGCGCGACAAAATCACCGCTGTAGGCAGCAGAGCCGGCAAGAACACGGAAATGGTTTTCCAGCGGCGTTAAAGGACAACTCCAGCCTGCAAATTCCACTACTGCTCCCCATAATACCGCCGGAAGGTGCAGCCAGGCCATGCGCGGGCGATAAACAACTATCGCGCCTCCGGCCACGACAAAAGCAATAAACAAAAAATGCGCCATAACCAGCGCATCCGCAATAATTTTATACAAATTACCTCCATGCCATGTTTAATAAACTAACAGCAAGGGGAATAATACTATTTAGCTAACCCATTCATCGGAAAGAACATCGCCGCTGATACCAATAATCACCGCTTTGAGCGGCACTTTTCTTTTGGCTTTTTGCAGACCCGCTTGGGCAATCTGCATCAGCCCACGGCAGCAGGGAACCTGCATCATCACCACGGTCAGCGTGTTGATTCTGGCCTCATCGGCGAGGCGGCTGATTTTGTCGATGTATTCATCCTGTCCATCATCGAGCTTCGGGCAGGCAATTGCCAAACTTTTGCCTTTTAAAAATCTATTATGGAAATCACCTAGCGCGTAAGCAACGCAATCGGCAGCCAAAACCACATCCCTACCGCGGAAAATATCAGCGGCGGGATTCACCAGGTGCAGCTGAACAGGCCAGTGCGTAAGTTCAGAGGACTGCGCAACGGCAGGCGAAGAGACGCCCNNACCCGCCGTTTTTCGTTCCAAAACCGCGTGCGCGGATCCGGGGCAGCCCGGCTGCGACATCACGGGTGAACCGTGCGCCGGCGTTTTCTCTGAAGTCTTCGCCAGATGCTCCTGAACGAGCTTTTCGTCAAAAGGCGGCGCGTCACGCTCCTCGATAGAAAGGGCTCCTTCGGGACATTCGCCCAAGCACGCACCCAAGCCATCGCAGTAAACATCGCTCACGAGTTTGGCTTTGCCTTCGATAATCTGAATGGCGCCTTCCGCGCAGCCCGGCACGCACAGACCACAACCCGTGCATTTTTCTTCGTCAATTTTGATTATTCTGCGTTTCATGTCATCCTTTTTATTAAATCTACAAGTTTTTGAAGAACCCTGCATTCAGGAAAACTTCATAATGCCATGACGAGGGAGTGAAATGAGCGACGCCATCTCATAAACCTTCGAAAAACAGCGCTTGCTTCATCCCGATAACTCTGGATTCGCAATGACTATAAAATTAAGCCATTTTTTTCATAGCATCTACAAGTTCCTGAACGGCCGAGGCTGATTTTTTCAGCGCCTGCTGTTCTTCCGCCGAAAGCTTAAGCTCAATAATTTGTTCAATGCCCTTGGCACCAAGCTTTACCGGTACGCCAACAAACAAGTCGGAAATGCCGTACTCGCCCGTGAGATAAGCGGCGCAAGGCAAAATTTTCTTTTTATCTTTTAAAATGGATTCGGCCATCTCCACCGCCGCTGAAGCAGGCGCGTAATAAGCGCTGCCGGTTTTCAGAAGACTGACAATTTCCGCGCCTCCGTTGCGCGTGCGCGTAACCATTTCTTCAATGCGCGTGGCCGGGATAAGCTCCGTAATCGGCACTCCCGCTACCGTGGAAAAACGTGGCAGAGGCACCATTGTATCGCCATGCCCGCCCATAACCAGCGCGTGAATATTTTCCACGGATACACTTAGTTCCATAGATATAAAAGCGCGGAAGCGCGCGGAATCCAGAACGCCCGCCATACCGATGACTTTGTGTTTGGGAAACCCGCTTTCCTCCATCGCCACATGGCACATCGCGTCGAGCGGATTGCTGACAATAATTAATATGGCATTAGGGGAATATTTGACCACCTCTTTGGTGACGCTTCTGATGATGCCGCGATTGGTGGACAGAAGATCGTCGCGGCTCATGCCGGGCTTGCGCGGAATTCCCGCGGTGATAATCACGATATCGGAATTCGCCGATGCCTCGTAGGAATTGGCTCCCGTCAAATGGGCATCGTGTTTTTCAATCGGCGCGGCCTGTGTTAAGTCCAGGGATTTTCCCTGCGGCACTCCTTCAATAATATCAACCACAATGACGTCACAAAGCTCTTTTTCCGCCAGCCTTTGCGCCGCGGTCGCGCCAACATTACCCGCGCCAACAACAGTAACTTTCTGTTTCATTTTATTATACCTCTATTTGGTGAATGTAGTTTAAATGTGTTACTTATCCACCCTGATCAGCATCGCGTCGCCCTGCGCGTGACCGGAGCAGATACCGCAGACGCCCCATCCGCCGCCGCGCCTTCTTAGTTCATAACCCAATGTCATCAAAATACGCGCGCCGGTAGCGCCGATCGGATGGCCGTAGGCTACCGCGCCGCCGTTGATGTTAACTTTTTTAAACATTTCTTCCTTGGACATACCTAAAATGGATCGGCAGCTCACCAGCGCTACCGCGGCAAAAGCTTCGTTAATTTCTATGACATCCATCTGGTCAAGTGTCATATCGTTTTGTTCCAGAATTTTTTTAATCGCCAATCCTGGCACGGTGGCAATATCTTTTGTCGGCTGTGATACTTCGGCATAATCGACAATGGTGAAGATAGGCTTCAATCCCAATTCATCGGCTTTTTCCCTGCTCATAATCAGGCAAACATCGCCGCCGTCATTTACTCCCGGTGCGTTGCCCGCGGTCACGCTGCCGGGTTTTCCGGTAACCGTGCTTAAATGCCCGAATACTGGCGGTAGCTTGGCCAGTCCTTCTATGGTTGTCTCCGGGCGCGGCCCTTCGTCTTTATCCATAATAAATATTTTCTTGCCCTGTTTGACTTCTACCGGAAATATTTCATCTTCAAGCTTTCCTTCACTCATTGCTTTGACCGCGTTCATCTGCGAATTAAGCGCCCACTCATCTTGTTCTTCTTTGGTAAATCCGAATTCGTCCGCGACTTCCGAACCGTGAATCGCCATGTGGCGGTTATAAAAAGCATCCCAAAGACCGTCATAGACCATGGAATCCACTACGCGTCCGTTGGGTAGAGCCATCTTTGCACCCCAGCGCATATCAGGCAAAACAAACGGACAGTTGCTCATGCTTTCCTGCCCTCCCGCGACGCAGATATCGGCGCGTCCTAAAAGAATCATCTGAAAAGCCAAATCAATTGTTTTAATGCCGGAAGAACAAACTTTATTTACCGTGATGGAAGGAACATGTTCCGGCACCCCGGCTAAAATAGTCGCCTGCCTGCCGGGAATCTGCCCGCAGCCGGCGGGAACAACCTGCCCCATAAAGATATAATCTACATCGCCCGGTTTTACCTTACCGTCCGTCCGGCGCAGAACTTCCTTAATCGCCAGCGCGCCCAATTCCATCGCGGTTAAATCTTTGAGTGCGCCGCCCGCGCGGCCGTAAGGAGTTCGGCACGCTTCCACGCAAACGACCTCACGGAATTTTTTATGCGGATTTTTCATTTTCTTGCCCATGGTACTGAAATCCGGCTTTCTTTGCCCGAATTTGGCAATGGGCGCGTCTTTGTATATTTCCGCTCTTGTTTTTTCCAGTTTCTGCGCTTTGTTGGACATTATACTTATCCCCCTTTTTTTACGCTAAATAATTAATAGGCGTGCCTTTTAAAGGCATGTTTGAAAATTTTTAAAATAACCGCGTTTTTTTCGCATATAGATTGTTTTTAGTCAACAATTTTACGCAACTATAATATATGAATTAAATTGACGAAATAAGAATATTGGTATAAAAATGCCGGACAATTTATAATAAAACATTTCAAGACTTTGAATGAAAAATAATATTGCTTATAGAATAATATTGCTGATTCTTCTTGTAGCGTTGGGCGCTTACTTTTTTTATCATTTTGATCTTCATCTGTATTTTCAAGATAAGACAAAATTAACTTTATTTATAAAATCATTTCACCCCTACGACGCGATTGTTTTTATCTTGCTGCAAATAACTCAGGTGGTGGCGGCTCCCATTCCCGGAGAAATCACCGGTTTTATCGGCGGATTTCTCTACGGGCCATTGTGGGGCACAATTTATTCGACGATAGGCTTAACGCTCGGATCATGGCTGGCTTTTATGCTGGCGCGTTTTTTCGGAATGCCCCTTCTGGAAAAAATAATTAATAAGGAATTATTTGAAAAATTCGAATATTTCATGGAACATAAGGGGATGGTCGTTTCGTTTTTGCTTTTTCTTATTCCGGGGTTTCCCAAAGATTATTTGTGCTATCTTTTAGGGGTAAGCCGCATTCCCACCTGGACTTTTCTGGTAATATCCGTGGCCGGCCGTTTAATCGGCACAATTATGCTTTCCATTACCGGCAACGTTGCCCGCAACGAGCAGTATTTTCTGCTGGCTGTCATGATTGGCATCGGCGCGGCCGTCTTTATCTTCGCCTATTATTTTCGCGATAAGCTTCTGGACATACTCAAAAAGAAAAAAGATTGAACCACGCCTCCTCGAGATTAAAGTAAACCGGGCAGCAATAGGATGTTTATCAAATCTGCCTTTTGTCGATTACGCGCGTGATTTTTCCATTTTGCCGCAAAATGCTTTTTGCTTCGACGAGTTTCACATCAACATTTATGCCCGCCTGCGCGCTAATTTGTTTTTTGACATTTTCCTGAAATGAGCGTTGTTTTTGCAGTTCCAAAGCGAATATTTTATCCGTAATTTCGACTATAATCTCCAGGTTGTCCATTCCGCTTTTTCTTTCAACAACAATCTGGTACGGCGTCTCTCCCTGCGCCACGCTGTAAATAATTTCTTCAATCTGCGCCGGAAAAATATTTACTCCCCTGATAATCAGCATATCATCAGAACGCCGCATGATTTTCTTCATGCGCGCCAGTGTTCGGCCACATGCACATTTTGTGTAATCCAGACAGGTAATGTCGCCTGTCCGATAACGAATCATGGGGAATGCTTCTTTGGTAAGAGTCGTGAGCACCAATTCTCCGGCATGCCCCGCGGGTAGAACCTTACCGGTTTCCGGATCAATAATTTCCGGAATGAAAGCGTCTTCATAAATGTGCAATCCGTTTTTGCATGAACATTCTCCGGCCACGCCAGGACCGATTACTTCAGAAAGGCCATAATTATCCGTGGCGGAAAGCATCAATCTGCTTTCAATCTCTTCGCGCACTTTTTCCGACCATGGCTCGCCACCGAAAAGACCGGCCTTAAGGGAAAGCGCGTTGGGATTAATGCCCATCTTCTCCAGGTGTTCCGCCAAAGCCAGCGCGTAGCCGGGCGTGCTGACCAGTACAGTGGTTTTATAATCCTGCATGATCATAAGCTGTTTTTCAGTATTTCCCGTGCCCATGGGGATCACCGAAGCGCCTATTGCTTCCGCTCCGTAATGCATGCCGAAACCTCCGGTAAAAATACCGTAGCCAAAGGCGATCTGCACCAAATCGTCTCGTGTGACACCTGCCGCCGTCATTAAACGCGCCACAAGGTTTGACCATGTTTTTATATCATTTTTTGTATAACCGACGACTATGGGCTTGCCCGTAGTTCCCGATGAGGAATGAATACGCACAACTTCTCTCAGCGGCACGGCAAACATTCCATAAGGATAATTAAGAAGCAGGTCACTTTTGGTCGTAAAAGGAATTTTTGAAAGATCTGACAGCGACGATATATCTTCAGCGATAATGCCTAAATTATCAAATATCTTTTTATAATGTATAACATTTTTATGAACCCTGTTCATGACCGCCTGCAATCGCTCTAACTGAAGCTGCTCTATTTCTTCCCGCGACATACATTCGTTTTTTTCATCCCAGATATTCATAACAGCCCTCCCGTAATGTTTAAATTCGGTTTGACTAAAAAATAATTAATCAATCGCTTAATTATTCAGCGCTCCCAAATTTCTTTTTTATCTTTTCCTAAATAAGCTCGCTGCACTTCTTTATTTTCCAGCAGATCAGCGGCCATGCCTTCCAATATTAACCGGCCGGTTTCCAGCACGTAGCCTCGATGCGCCATTTTCAGCGCCGCGCGCGCGTTTTGCTCAACCAAGAGAATCGTTGTTTCGCTTTCGCGCGAAAGGTTCTCTATCACCTGAAATATTTCCTGCGCCACTATCGGCGCGAGACCCATGGAAGGTTCATCCAAAAGCAAAAGGCGCGGCCTTGCCATTAACGCCCTGCCTATAGAAAGCATCTGCAACTCGCCGCCCGATAATGTGCCGGCAAGCTGTTTTCTTCTTTCTTTGAGTATCGGAAACAATTCATAAATCATGTCGGCTGTCTTCTTTGTCCGTTCTTTTTCCGCCTTGGCCCTATGGTATAAATAGGCGCCCAGTTCCAGGTTATCTTCAACGGACAGAGGTTTAAAGATCTGTCTTCCTTCCGGAACTTGCGAAATGCCCATTTTCACTATCTTATGAGGCGCGAGATTGGTTATCGGAACATCCTGAAAAAGTATTTCGCCGCCGCGCGGTGGCACGATTCCCGACAGTGAATTAAGCAACGTTGTTTTACCCGCGCCGTTCGCGCCGATAAGCGTGACGATCTCTCCCGCGCTCATGTGCAAAGAGACATTTTTAAGCGCGTGCACCTGACCATAGTATGTGTTTACGTTTTTTATTTTCAGCATAATATCAAAATTATTCAACGTTTTTTTGCTGGTCAACTAACGCCTAAATAAGCGGAAATTACCGCGGGGTTTTCCTGAATTTCCCGCGGCGTCCCCTGGGTAAGTTTCTTCCCCAGATTGAGAACAACAATGGTTTCACAAATATCCATGACCAGATCCATATCGTGCTCTACAAGCACAACGGTAATTCCCAATTCCTTTATTTGCCGTATAAGTTTAGCGAGCTGCAGCGTTTCGCGGCTATTTAATCCCGCCGCCGGCTCATCCATCAAAATTACACGAGGCTCCAAAGCCATCGCCCGGGATATTTCCAGCAGACGGCTTTTACCAAACGGCAAATTATCCGCCCGCATCTCGGCATGGTCATCCAAATCTGTGAATTCCAGCCAGCGCATGCTTTTTTCGCGTATTAGCTTTTCTTCTTTTATTTGTCGCGGAAATTTAAAAGCGCAGCTTAGAAAACCACTGCTGCTTTTTGTGTGCGATCCGACCATGACATTTTCCAGAACCGTCATTTGTCCAAATAGTTCCACGTTTTGAAAAGTCCTTACCAAACCAAGCGCCGCCAGCGCCTCTGGAGAAAAAAAAGAAATTTTTTTATTCTCCAGATAAACTTCGCCGGAAGTCTGCGTATAAAGGCCGGTAATAATATTAAACAATGTTGTCTTACCGGCACCGTTAGGGCCGATAATGCCTGTAATTGAACCCGTAGCCACGCCCAATGAGACATCGTCCAGCGCCGTCAAACCGCCGAATGCTTTGGTTATATTTGCTACTTTAAGTATCACCCTGTTATTTCCCTTTTATTTTTAAAGCAACTTTCTGCGCAAGCAGCTGAAAACCGCTGATCAGGCCGCCCGGCATAAACATGTTTATAAGAATGAGCATCAAACCGTAAATAATAATATCAAAATCTTCAAAAACGCGTAAAAATTCGGGCAACACAGTTAAAATGGCGGCGCCCAGAAATGAACCGTAAATACTGCCCAGGCCGCCCACTACAACCATGGTGACCAGTTCCACAGAAAAGTTGAAACCGAAAGACGTGGGTGAAACAAAGGTCATCGTGTGAGCGTAAAGGCTTCCGGCGATTGCTGATATAAACGCGGATATGGTGAAAATCTGAACTTTTAACACCCATGCGTTTATCCCCATAACACGCGCGGCTACTTCCGAATCGTGAACGGCTCTTAACGCTCTGCCGATGCGCGATTGAGACAAATTAATGGATAACAGCATCACGGCAATGGTAATTATCCACACTAAATAATAATTACAAATGTCGTTATCAAAAATTATCCCGCCGATTTGAAGATTCGGTATGCCGGACAACCCCGATGGTCCGCCTGTCCAGCCAACGGTTTCATTGAAAATAATGTAAAATATAATTCCGAAACCTAAAGTAGCCATCGCCAGGTAATGGCCTTTTAGTTTTAAAATGGGAAATCCGATGATAAAGGCAATCGCGGCTGCAGACAGAGCAGCCAAAATAATTACCAGCCACGGATCAAGCGCGAAACGGGTAGTAAGTATACCGGACATATATGCGCCAATGCCGAAGAACGCGGCATGCCCCAGAGAAATCTGCCCGGCGTAACCCAAAAGCAAATTGAGCGCTACGGCAAGCATGGTATGAATGCCGATAAAAACCAGCACATTTAACAGGTAACTTTCCCGGAGCAAAAAAGGTATTGTCAGCAATACCAGCGCGAAGATTAAAAAAACAAATATTTGACGTTTTTCTTTAGTCATTTTTTCACATTATATCTTTTGATAAAACCGGCTTGATAAAATACTTGATACGCGACAAATTAATCGTTGTTTAATTAAACCCTTTCTGTTTCTTTCTTTCCGAATAATCCTTCCGGCCGGAAAAATAGAATCAGTAATAAAATAATAAAAGCTATTGCGTCTTTATAACCGGCGGAAATAAAACCGGCGCCTAACGCCTCTAGCAGACCCAATAAAAGTCCACCCATCACCGTACCCAAACCGCTGCTCATGCCGCCGATAATTACCGCGCAAAATCCTTTCAGTCCCAGCATAATGCCCACGTCATAAGAAGTCATCGTGAGCGGAGCGATAATAATTCCTGCCAGCGAACCAATAGCCGCGCTTATGGAAAAAGAGAGCATCACCATTATCCTTACGTCGATACCTACGAGGCTGGCAGCCTGAGCGTTATAAGCGCAGGCGCGCATCGCCTTGCCGATAATAGTGTGATTAAAAAATAGTCTGCTGGAAAAAATAACCAGAATTGTTACGGCAAAAATCCAAAGGTGCTGCGGCATAATCGTCGCGCCCGCAATATAGAGCGGATCATTACCCGAAAAAGCGGGCAGCGCGTGAGTATCTTTTCCCCAAATAAGCATTGCCGCGCCGCGGATAAAAATGCTGGCGCCGATGGTAATTATAATCAAACGGATGGGTTTCGCGTTTTTCAATGGCCTGATGGCCAGACGTTCAAAAATAATTCCCACGACTGTGGCGATAAGAATGGAGAGAATAATCGACGGCGCAAGAGGAAAACCGCAAAATACCAGAAAAAAGAGGGCGAGCATCCCACCGAGCATTACAAACTCGCCCTGCGCGAAATTGATGATACCGGTGGCGTTATGAATAATGGCAAAACCAAAACCAATGAGCGCGTAAATAGCGCCGTTAGAAAGACCGGTTAAAAGATACTGATATAAATTATCCATTTCGCGAATAATTGTCCTGCATATATTAATACGGCGCGAACAATTATTTTTGCCCGCGCCGCACTGGTAAAATTAACTTAAGAATTTACGCATGCTACTCTATTTAATAAGTTTCCAATCGCCCTTTTTAATTTGCACCAAAACAAAGGCGTCTTTCGTCAACCCGGCATGGTCATTTTCGGAATAATTGAATATACCACCGATACCGGCAAAGTTTTTCGTTTTTTCGAGCTGATCACGGATAGCCGCGGGAGTTGCGCCGCCGCGTTCAATGGCTTCTTTAATTAACATAATGGCGTCCCACGCGTGCCCACCAAAATGATCTCCTTCGACTTTAAAATGCTTCCGGTAATTATCAACATAGTTTAACAGCGCTTTCTTCTGCGGGTCACTGTCCGGCAGCTGGTCAGCAACAATAACTCTTCCGGAAGGAAGAATGATACCATCAGCGCCTTCTCCAGCCAGTTCAATGAATTTTTTAGAAGATACGCCGTGGCTCATGAACAGAGGCATTTTAATTCCCAGCTGTTTAACGTTTCTGGCCACAACCGCAGGGCCCGGATTGGTTCCCCAGCAAACAATCGCCTGCGCCGCGCTGCCACGTATTTTGGTAAGCTGCGCCGTCATATCTGTATCTTTTGGGCCGTATGTTTCATCCAGTACTATTTCTATGCCGAAATCTTCTGCTTTTAATTTCAGCTGTTCACGGCCGGAAGCGCCAAAACCATCGGATACGGTGATAATGGCAATCTTTTTTATTTTTTTATCATTCATGTGTTCAAATATTTTCATCACGGCGAGAGAATCGTTTTGAGCGGTTTTAAAAACCCATTTTTTCACCGGGTCAGTTATTTTACTTCCCGCCGCGCAGGAAATAATCGGAACTTCTGCTTTTTCCACCACAGGGATTACCGCCATACTGTTGCCGGTTGTGCTGTCACCGATGATGGCCACAACTTTGTCACTTTTAATCAGACGATTCACCGCCTGCACGGCCTTTGTGGCATCTCCCTGAGTATCGTAAACAATCAATTCAATCTTACGGCCATTAATGCCGCCGGCCTTATTAATCTCTTCTACCATCATCAGCGCCGTATTGCGTTCCGGTTCACCCAAAAATGAAGCAGGACCGGTTACGGACAAAATCGCTCCGATCTTGATGG
>DHGA01000062.1 GCA_002402545.1 Syntrophaceae bacterium UBA4810 | reverse complement strand
ATCCAGATCCTCCATGCCGGCGCGCGCGTCATTCTTGTCGCTGTCCACCGGAACAGAGCCGTAAAAACTGACGTCCAGCAAAACACGATCGGTTTTAAATATTTTACCGGAAATCGTCTGGCGATCCACCTTTATAATATCGCCGCGATAAACAAAGTAAGGATACGGCAGCGCGTAAACCCGGCCTTCATTAGAGCCTCGGTAGTCAGGAATGTAAATCGCGCCCACCCCGAAACCTATTTCCCAGACCGGTTTTTGTTCCTGCGCCAAGATCGCGGAAGGCATAAAAAAAACAGCAACCGCAAAAACAACTGTAATCATCCGACGAAGCTTCATACGCTCACCTCACAGATCAAACATGAGTTAAAATTAAATTTCGCTATTCCTTATTTATCAAAAGCGACAAACTGCTCTTTTTTCGCGCCGCACACCGGACATTCATCAGGCATTGTGCCGTCGGCGACATAGCCGCAGACTTTGCAGACGTAGTAATCTGTTTCGCGCTCTTCCATAAAATGCGACATGGCCTGCTTGTAGAGCTTCGCGTGCGTCTCCTCCACATCTTTGCTCTGGCTGAACTGCAAAAGGGCTTCTTTGTCGCCCGCTTCTTCCGCGAGTTTTACGAACTTATCATAAGCCACTTCCGCTACCTGTTTTTCCGATTCAAAACTGGCCACGAGGTTCTCCTCCGTGCTTTTTATTTCCCTCAGCACGCGCAGGGCGCGCGCGCCGTGAATCTCTTCCGAAAAAGCTATAACATTAAAAAGCTTGGCCATCTGTTTATATCCTTCGGCCTCGGCCTTCTGCGCGTATACCCTCAGGCGCAGAGATGCTTTTGCCTCACCCACATACGCCAGATTAAGGGCATTGCGAATTTTTTCGTCCATGTGTATCTCCTTTAGCGTTTGTTTACCGGCTATTTATTCTCTATTCCGGCGCGAATTCGTCTTTAGACGCGCTGCAAACAGGGCATACCCAATCAGCGGGCAAATCCTCAAAAGCCGTACCTTTCGCTATACCTCCATCCGGGTCTCCTTTTGCCGGGTCATAAACATAACCACATATTGAGCAGACATACTTTTTCATTTCGTCCTCCTGATTTTTATTTCAACTGGAAGCCAGTTTATTTTTCAACTCGGCCGCTATTGTTTTTCCCAATTCCTGACACATTTCCAGCGCACCTTTGTTGGGAGCGTTTCTGATGGAAAGCGCGGACGCCGCTATCTCCACTTTCATTTCCTTTAATATCGCTTCGAGATCGCGCACTCCTTCTCCGCTCCAGCCGAAAGATCCAAAAGCCGCGCCGATCAGATTAGCGGGCTTCAGCCCTTTGAGATAAGTCATCGTATCGGCCATCTGCGGCAGTATATTATTATTGAGCGTGGAAGTACCGACCACCAGAGCGCCCGCTTCCAACACCTCGTATGCCGCCTGACTGCGGTGAAAATGATTCATGGAAAGAAGGCTGGTTTTCACGCCGGCTTCCGCCAGTGATTCGCTGATGGCGCAGGCCATCTTTTCGGTGGAATGCCACATTGTCGCGTAAAGCACAACGGCTTTATTGACGGGTTTTTGCGCCGCCCATTTTTTGTAAAGCTCGATTATCCAGCCCAGATTTTTGCGCCAGATCGGGCCGTGGTCCGGGGCGATTATTTTTATCTTCCAGCCGGTGGCGGCAACCTTTTCCAGCGTCTTGAGCACAATTGCCGAATAAGGCAAAACGATATTGGCGTAATAAGTGGCCGCTTCATACTCCAGCGTGTGCTGCGACAGTTCATCATCAAAGCGCTCGAGTGTAGCCAGATGCATGCCGAAAGCATCCTGAGAAAACAAAAGTTCCTCTTCGGCCAGATAGGTAAACATGGAATCCGGCCAGTGAATCATGCGCGTTTCCATAAAAGTCAGATTCATATTGCCCAGGCTCAAAGTTTCCCCGTCTTTGACCGCGATGATTTCGTGATGGTCGTGATAAAGCTCCTTGAGCGTTTTTACGCCGATCGCCGAGGCAAACACTTTATCCGGCTTGATGAGGTCGATTACCTCGGCAAGGCAGCCGGAATGATCCATTTCCGCATGGTTGGATATAATGTATTTTATTTTGGTCGGATCGATTACAGACCTTATGCGGGAGAGCATTTCGTCTTTAAATGGAGCTTTAACTGTATCAATCAAGGTGACATCATCGGCCATAATCAGATAGGCATTATAGGTGCTGCCTGCGGGTGTCGTGTAGCCGTGAAAATCGCGGATTCCCCAGTCAATGGCGCCGACCCAGTAAACATTTTCTGTAATTTTTACCGCGGAATAAACATTTTGCATTTTTTCACCTATAAATTGGCATCAGGTTTAGTATATGTTCCACTCTCTTTGCGTCACCGGGCAGTTTAAACCATTTTCACGCCCGCGTCAAAAGCCGCAAGGTTTGCGCCGCGTTTATCCGCGGCAACGTTCTTGTTTATTTCTTTTTCAAAAGCGCGTCGATCAATCGGCAGCAATGCCGTCTTCGCCAGCGCGCCGATCATCACGATATTGCTCAAAACCGGATTGCCCATTTCCATCGCGACAGATGTGGCATCAATCATCCAGCTTTTTGCCGTAAGCTTGGCAAAAATATTTTTTATTTTTTCCTCGTCAGGATAGTCATAATCACCGGTGATGACGCCAATGGGATAGACCACACGGTTGTTGGATAAAACGGCGACCCGCGGATTGCCCCAACGCGATAAAACACGCAGTGCTTCGGAAGGCTCCAGGGCGACAATAATATCCGCCTGCCCCAGCGGTATCTGCGGACTCCATGCTGATTTTTTGGAGACGCGCAAATGGCTCATTACCGAGCCGCCGCGCTGCGACATGCCGAAGGTTTCACCGATGGTCACGTAAAAACCTTTTGCCACGAGCATTCCCGCCAAAACGCGCGAAGCCATGACATTGCCCTGTCCGCCGACGCCTGTTATGACAATATTTGTGGGGTCTTTGGCTAAAAGATTTTTCAACTTGCGTCCACCTCCGTTTTTACAATCGCGTTTTGTGGGCAAATCGCGGCGCAGAAACCGCAACCAGCGCAGATTACTTCATCCACCACGGCTTTCTTTTTTGTCTTATCCCAGATGAGCGCCGGGCAGCGGAAAATTCTGGTACATAAACGATTACAGCCGCAGTCATCGCCCAAACACAATTCTTCGTTTACTTTTATCTCGTATTGTTTTTTGCCTTTCTTTTCGGGACTCAACGCGCAGGTCTGCTTTAAAATCAGAACTTTCAGATTGCCTTTTTCTTCTAGAAAAGCGCTGATTTTTTTTGTTGTCGTCCCTAAGTCAAAAGGATCGCTCACTTCAACTTTTGCCCCGATAGCTTCACAGATTTTGCCGATATCCACAGCGGGAACAGTTTCGCCTACGGCGCTCAGAGTCAAGCCCGGATGCGGCTGAAAACCGGTCATCGCCGTGCCGGCGTTATCGAGCACAACAAAAATAATATCCGCTTTATTATGCTGGGCGTTAATCAGCGCGGGGATTACCGCGTGATAAAAAGTGGAATCACCGCAGACGGAAACAACAGGTTTATTAAAACCGAACATATCCAGTTTGGCAAAACCGCTGGCCAGACCCGTGCCGGAACCCATCGAATGCAGCGTGCGCACGGTATGGAAACCAATCGCCGGCGTGAGCGCGGCCATCGCGTAGCAGCCGATATCGCCGCAGACAAACCCCTCGCGCCCGTCGAGCTTGAGCGCCGCGTTAATATTCCAGAAAGAGGCGCGGTGCGGGCAGCCCGGGCAAAAAGTCTGATCGCGCGGCGGAATCACCGCCGCGACTTTCCGCAGTTCCTGCGCGTAAGAGGCGGGCAGAGTTTTGTATTTAACCTTCATTATTTTGGCCAGCGCCTCGGCTACCACGTCGGGATTGAGCTCGCCTACGGAGGGGAAAGTGCCGTCGATTTTTCCATAAAAAGTTTTAACACCGATTTCTTTGGGATAACTTGCCGCCAGCACCTTGACATTTTCTTCCATAAAAGGAAGCACTTCTTCCACAATCATAATATTTTTTGTCAGGCGCAGATATTTTTTCAAAAGTTTTTCCGGCAGCGGCCACGTGCAGCCGAGCTTCAGTATGCCCACGCATCCCTGCATACCAAGCATACTCACAGCTTCTTTAGAGTAGAGATAACAGGCGCTGCTGGTGATAATTAAAAGCCGCAGTTTTTTGGGCCCGATATATTTGTTAAAAGAACTCTTTTCAAAAAGTTCTCCGGCTGTTTTTAGTTTTTCCTGTTGGAGTTTATGTTTAACACCCACCGGCGTGCTGATTACGGGCCCGGTCAGCGGATCCGTCAGAGGCCCATCATAAACAAAACGCGCCTGCGGAATTTTGTTGGGGAGTTTGCCGCAGATGACGTTGCCGCTCGCGTGCGACATGCGCGTGACCGAGCGTAGCATGACGATGTTGTGAACTTTTTCGGAAAGCTCAAACGCCCATTTGGTTAAATCCTTAGCTTCCTGAAAATCCGCCGGCTCCAGAAGCGGCATCTCGAGCATCCGGGCAAAATAGCGCGATTCTCCTTCATTGACACTCGAGAGAGCGCCCGGGTCTTCACAGCTAACCAGAACGAGGCCGCCACGAGTGCCTGACGCCGTAAGATGCAGAAGAAAATCGGAGGCCACGTTAACACCGTTTTGCTTCATCACGCACATCGAACGCAGACCGGCAAAGGACGCGGCGGCGGCAACTTCTACCGCCACCTTTTCGTTGGTGGACCACTCCACGTAAAGATTTCTTTCTTTAGCTACGGCGGCGAGGTTTTCAATGATCTCGGAAGAAGGCGTGCCGGGATAAGCGGCGGCGACATTCACGCCTGCCTCCAGCGCGCCGCGCGCGATGGCCTCATTGCCCATAAACAAAACTTCTTTATTTGCCGCTGATAATAATTTGATCATTTTTTTATACTCTAATTTCAATATCGTTCCACTACACGATAAAGCTTAGCTCTGCCATACCGGCGCAGGCCGGTATCCAGAAATTGCTTAAATACTGGATTCCCCCGTATCAAGTACNNCATAAAAGATGACCGTAAAGTATTGAGCAATTTGTTCCCAAAAAGCTTTGAAAGTTTGATCTTCAAGAAAAAAAGCAATATTGCTCACCCAAGGAGCCGGATAGACAATAGGCAGTCCTTCTCCGAATATTGAATACGCTAAACTCACGCCATCTTTCCTTTTGGCGAAGTAGATTTTGGGTTCCATTCTTATTCGCTTTAACAATGAAGAAGATATGAATCCATCCCCCTAATTGTGACTGGATTCCCCCGTATCAAGTACCCCGTATCAAGCACGGGGCAGGCTCTTCGTCGCGCTTCGCTTGCACGGAATGACGAATAAATAATTTTGAAACATCTACTCTATGCAACAGTAACCAAAATTGCTATTTACTCTTCCATAACTTCTTAAACTCCCAAAATCCTCCGCACCAAAACGTCGCGATTGTCCAGATACAAAAGTTTCTTTGCCGAACCGCTTTTGCGCGCGATATTTTTGAGCGCGCTTTTCTTTTTTTCCATTGCCGCAACTTTAAGCTGCCGCAAACTTTCCGCGGGAGCTTCCTTTATTTCCAAAACGCCTCGTTTCACGGCCAGGTCGATCAAATCCTTACCCCGCTGACTCCGCACAATCAACTGATTCCAGCCGCGCTGCTCGTCTACCGTGCCGCCAAAGCGCGCCGCGCCCACAGAAATATCAGCATATTCCGCCGTGCTGTCTATGCAATAATTACACGCTTCACGAACGCACGCCTGCGCTTCTTCCAAAGGAATTTCTTTGACGCCTTGCGCGGTGTAGAGCTCCAGAATATTTTTTCCCGCGGGAATATCCATACGTTTTATATCATCTATTCTTATGCTCTTTTGTGCCAGCAATGCGGAGAATTTTTCCACAGATAACGCCCAGCCGCAATATAAACCGATTACCAATTGCAGTTGTTTAATTTTTCCCGTTTCATCTTTATCTCTGTTTAATTTCATCTTGGCCAATGCCAACGCCTGGCAGGGCGTGGCTACGACACCGGCGCGTCCCTGATACTCGCGGACAAACTGATTGAACGCCGCCGCCATTGGAGAAACAATGAATTTAACTCCCGCGCTTTTACGTATCGTGTTTTTATCCGCGGCCAATGTTCCGTAGCGCAGATATTGATCGTTTCCCGATGACACAAGCGCGGCATGGATCAAACCTTCGGCCAGCGCCAGTTCCATGAGCGCGGTAACTGAGCCGCCGTGCTGGCCCGCCTCGCGAATTTCGGGATCCACCGCGCGGGTCAGATAATAAGCCTTCACCGCGCCGATTTCCGGCGTCAGATCCTTCGCGTCAAATAAAAGCTGCCTTAAACTTTCAAAATCGGTGGGCGTGCGTGGACAATAGACGTGGCATTTACCCTCGGTCAAATCGCAGTAATGCAATTGAACAGTGCGGTCATTATATATTGCCTGATAGGGGCAAAGACCCACGCAGGCGCCACAGCCTGTGCACAGTTGCGTATCCAGCACATTATTTTTCAACAATTTCTGGCTGCTTAGCCGTTTTGCCATTAATACTCCGATAGGATAATGATTTGTTTTTATATAACATTAGCGGCTTTGAGGCAAGATATGGATAAAAGTTGTAAAAAAAGACCGAAAGCGTTAATATTCAGAACGAACTACAATAATGGAGCAAAAACCATGAAAAAAATAACTATATCATTAATACTTTTTTTGTTTGTTGTGGCGGCGTGTGCCCCGACGCAGAGTTCGCGTTATCGCGAAGGATCAAATGTCGGCCAGGTAACGCATCTAACGGTTCAGGATGAAGAACGCCTGACCAAAGAAGCCATGCCGCAAATGTTGAAAGATTACCCCCCGGCAAACAATCAGGAATTGCAAAAATACATTTCCTATCTCGGGATGAAAATCGTCCGCGCAAATAAACTGGAGGGCAATCCCTATAATTATGAGTTTTCGGTTGTTGACGTGGCGCAGGTAAACGCCTTTGCGATGCCGGCTGGAAAAGTTTTTATCACGATGCCGCTAATTGCCATGGCCACCACAGAGGCAGAGCTGGCCGGAGTTGTCGCGCATGAAATCGGCCATGTTGTGGCACGCCATGCCGCCGAGAGAATGTATATCATGGAACAGGAAAATAAGAAAACATGGCTCTACGCGGGCGGCGGCGCGATACTGGGCGGCGCGATAGGACTGGGGCTGGGAGCTTTGCTTTGCGATAAAGGCGACACTGCCTGCCTGGCGCAGGCAGCTTTAGTGGGAGGAGTTGTCGGCGCGGGCGGCGGCTTGCTTGCCCAAAAATATAAATTTCTGGTCAATTCGCGCGAAGATGAGATGGAAGCAGACCGCATCGGTTTTCGCCTCGCGGTAAATGCCGGATATGATAAAAATGAGGTTGGTAAATTTTATGAAAAACTTCTGGCGGTGGAAAAACAAGGCGGTTCTGCCAACTCCTCCATCACCAAGAGTCTTGCCGACGCTTTCAGCACGCATCCGCCCAGCCAGGAGAGAGTCCAGCAGATGACAGATTTGGCCGCGCAAAGCCAAGCTAAAAAAGGCATTGTCAATACCGTGGAGTTTAACAGAAACAGACAGCTCGCCGCGAGCTTGGCAAAAAAACAGTAAACTATGTTTCCTGTCTATAACGGGGTGACATGAATAAAATAATTAAAACATCAATTACCCTTGCGGCAGCCGGACTGGTTTCTCTTTTTCTGTCCGGCTGCGCAAGCATGGGCACTGTAATAAAAAAACATGAGGTGAAGGAAATTCCCGAAATGCATTTCGAACGCATCATAAAGCTGTATAATCCGGAAGGTGTTCCGGATAAAACTCTAGCAGGAGTTGTCTTTATAAAAAAAGACGCCAAGGTCTGCACGGATTTCCCGCGTGAGATAACTATAAAAAGTCTTGACGAGTTAGATCCGATAGAAAAGCAAACCTACACGCAGTTAAGTAAATACTCCATAAAACCCGGTGAGGAAATTTTTGGTTTTGTCGCTATCGCGCTCGATTATAGAATCAACATCTGGGAAAACATTAAAGACGAAGCATGCAGGTATAAAGTGCAGATTGTTATTCCCGAACCTTCCGTAAAAGGCAATACCGGAGCGGGTTTTGGCATCGGCGCGGGCAGCCATGGCGGCGGAATTTGAGAGATTACATTAGTGAAAATCACCTGCGATCAGTAAATATCCCCTAAAAAACCAGCAGTCCGGCAAGTTCACCTGTAGCCACGAAAAATTTACAACTTTCAAATTAAGAACTTACACGAGTCAGTTTCCAGCACTGTACCTAGGTCATGTGACAGATTTTATTTGTGTATTTTACCAACCGAAAATCGGCTGGATCATTTTTAGCCACCACTCAAATTTTTTATTACTAAGGATATTCTATAATGGAGCAAACATTGCATTGTTTTTAACAGGTATTAATGTGGCTGCCGACAAGCTTAATTATGATGACGCCTACACCATTTACATCTCGCCATCTGTTTGCTCCAGACTAGCCGGCAGCTAAACAAAATGATCCGCAAAATAAAGGAGAATATAATTGAAAAAAATAATCTGGGGAATTTGCTTGTTTTTCGCCTTTAATATTATTTTTGGTTGCGCCGGACTAGTGCCTATTGTTCCGGTTATGGGCACAATCTATGACGGTTATGTCGGCTGGAAAGAACACCAGTCTATTAAATATTACGCCGCGGACATAAATACCATACACCGAGCGGTAATGTTATCTTCTCAACAGCTGAATTTAAAAGTAGTCCGCAAAAAACCTCCCGTAAAAAAAGGGCATGCACTGGAAGTAAAATGCAAAGAACCTTTGCAGATTGAAATTCTGCCATTTGAAAGAAAGGTAACCAAAGTTATCATAAAAATTGAACTGCTCGGCGATAAACAGTTCGCCCATTTCTTCTACCAGAGAATCGATGCCAATGTAGCCAAAATCCGGCGCGGCTAATATCGTATCACCGCTTGCGCCTTATAACTTTGAACACCCGATTTTTCCCAAATCAGGATTTCATCTTTATTCTTGACAATCAACGCTTAAAAATTCTTTATGTTATGTGATGCGTTATTTCAAATAAAAAGCGCTAATAAAACATTAAAATTTGAAAATCGTTTTTATGAAAGAAAACATATACACAGGAATACTAACCGCGAAAAAAGGAAAAGTTTGCCTCCTGGCTGATAACGGTGAAAGATTACTTGAGGGCGAAAAAATCTGGAGCGGATATCTGAAGCACTTCAGCGGTCGCAAAGTCCGCGCCCGCCTGTTGCCCCAGCGCGATTATGAAACAGGCCGGAAAATCATTATCATGTGGCCGGAGATGCCCGCGCCGGAAGATCCTTTTGTGGAACTCTACTTTAACGAGCGGCTGGCCAAATATCGCACGTCTTTTCTGGGGCATTTAGCCATAAATGTTAACGGTGAAATATTCAACTTTTCGCATCTGCTCAACGAAAACGAAATCATGAAACACGAAGATTATTTTTTTCGCCCGGCGCTGGGCGAATTCTCGCCGCACCCTGTTTTGGGCAGATACAATGTTGATGACCCCCAAAAGCCCTATTACGATAAATTCGGGCGACTTTTCATGCGAACAATTCATGTTTTGAAAATCATTGGCCTGGATATAAAAAGGCTCTCGCAGATATTTCATGAACAGCTTGAGAAAATAAAAAACACGCCGCCCGATCCGAAAGACCCGCAAAAGTACAGAGACTTTAATATATTGACCAACAGCTGCTCTACCGTCATCCGCAGCGGATTTAAAAAATATGGTTTTGAAGAAATCACCGGCATGTTCCCTCGTGACATCTTTGTGAACATTTCTTATTATTTTCTTATGCAGGAAAATGATAAGCGGATAAGGGCTGCGTGGCGGACTTTGCCACAGCTTATGGTGGACGAAGCGGCGCCAAGTGTGATGCCGCCGCTGATGAATCCGCTGAACCGCTGGAAAGAACTGCAGTTGAGGAAGTCTAAACTTTAAAAAAGCAGGCTCTCCTGAGTCCTGCGGGAAAATGACAGGCACAAAAGATTGCTTCACCAGGAAAAATAGCGGCTTTTACCAGGCGAATTCCGGACGCAATGACAAAATAACATACTATAAAATGAACGCATCATCTTTAGACAATCTAACTAAAAAAAACTTAAAAACAGTGGCGCGGCGCTGGCAACTTAAACTAAAAAATATTCACGAAGATATTCCCATTCAAGGAAGCCCGGAGCGATCGCTTTTCCGCGTTGTTTTAGAAGACGAAATCGGCAGATATTTTTTACTGGAACAAATTCCCGAAAATTTTCTTGAACGGAAAAAAACTATTGCCGCGACACTTGATATTTTATCCCGAAATAATCTCTCCCGTATTCAGCCCTACCTGGCTAATGAACAAGATGAATTTATTATCAAATACCAAAATAATTTTTGGCAGATTGCTCCTTTCGCGGAGGGAATCGCGCTTAATCGAGAAACCTATATGTACGAACAATGGCGCGGCAAGGCGCTGGCCGATTTTCTCATCGAACTGCGCGGTAAAGCGAAAAATCTGCTTTCGGTCAATGCGGATGATGTTTTTTCGCTAAAAAATTATATCTACAAATTAATCCGCGAAATTAATCTCTATAACAAGAATATCAGCGCCGAAATCAACAGCGTTGCCGGTTTTCTGGAAAAAGAATTCCTGCCTGCTTATAATAGACTGCCCATGGCTTTTTGCCACGGTGATTATCATCCGCTCAACATCATCTGGTCGGACAATGGCATCAAATGCGTGATCGACTGGGAATTTTGCGGTTATAAAAGTGAACTTTATGACGCGGCTCTTTTAATCGGCTGTATAGGCGTGGAAGACCCGCAAGCTCTGACCGGCGATCTGGTAAAAAGTTTTATTGCCGGGATGAAAGAAGCGAAAATAATCTCAAAAGCAAGCTGGCAATATCTGGTGGAATTTATTGTCGCGCTGTGTTTTGCCTGGCTTGCCGAATGGCTGCGGCAAAAAGATAAGGAAATGATCCGGCTGGAGCTCGACTACATGCGCCTCCTAACAGAAAACAAGGACAATTTAGAAAAAGCATGGAGCTAGGATGAAAAACATAACTGCAAAAAACGCTCCCCTGCTGTGGCAATAAGTACCAGATATGAAATAAGCAGGCACATATTCCTCTTGTAATCAAAAATATTGGCTATTACTGCAAACACATGTAATATTTAATGATAATCGGCAATAAATAAGTCCCGCATATAGCATCTTGACTTTTTATCATTATTTGCTAATATCTGTTCCGAAGCGGTAAGTTAGTCAGGTTACTTGCTCCGCTATATAAATGTGCTAAAGGCCGGCAGAAGACAGAAAATGAGCCCGTTGCCTTCCTGGCGCGGGTTTTTTGTTTGATAAGCGGCTCAATAGAAGCACAATAAATTAAAAAGGAATAAATAAAAGGAAGGAAATTTATATGAGTAAATTATCAACAAGACACATTTACACTTCAGAATCAGTTTCCGAAGGCCACCCCGACAAAGTATGCGACCAGATTTCCGACGCTATCCTGGACGCTTGCCTGGAGCAGGATAAATACGCCCACGTGGGTTGCGAGACCGCTGTGGGGCCGAATCTTGTCGTCAATCTCGGAGAAATAACTTGCAAAAACTGGAATAAAATCAATTCACAGACAATCGCGCGTCAGGTCGTAAAAGATATCGGCTACGATGATCCTGCTGAAGGATTCAGTTGGGATACTTTCAACTATGTTACTTCCATTCACGGCCAGTCGCCTGATATAAACCAAGGTGTCTGCCGTGAACGAGTTGAGGATCAAGGCGCGGGCGACCAGGGCATGATGTTCGGCTACGCGTCCAACGCCACACCTCAGTTGATGCCGGCACCGGTCATCTTCGCGCACAGCCTGCTGGAGGAACTCACGCGCCTGCGTAAAGCAGGAGCAATCGAATATCTGCGCCCCGATTCCAAAGCGCAGGTAAGCGTTCTGCACGAAGACGGCAAAGCCGTAAAAATCACCACCGTTGTTATTTCACATCAGACCCGCGATATTCCGCTGAAAAAAATCCGCAAGGATCTTATCGAAGTAGCAAGACAGGTGTTGGGTAAAACGGGAATGCTTTCCAGCCACACGGAATTTTTTATCAACCCCACCGGTAAGTTTGTCATTGGCGGCCCCTGCGGCGATTCCGGAGTCACCGGCCGTAAGATTATCGTTGATTCTTACGGCGGAGTAGGTTCGCACGGCGGCGGCGCTTTTTCCGGCAAGGATCCTTCCAAGGTTGACCGTTCCGCCGCGTATTATGCCCGCTATGCCGCCAAAAACATTGTTGCCGCGAAGCTTGCCGAAAAATGCGAAATTCAGATTGCCTACGCCATAGGCGTGGCAAAACCGCTCAGTATCAACGTAAGCACTTTTGGCACGGGCAAAATCAGCGAAGATAAAATCTCCAAAATTCTTACCGAGGGCAAAATATTTGATTTCCGCCCGGCAATGATGATTAAGGATTTGGGACTTACCACGCCTAAAGGATGGAGTTACCGCAAAAGCTGTAACTACGGCCATTTCGGACGCAAAGGTTTCCCCTGGGAAAAAACTGACCGCGTTGATGCCCTGCGGCAGGCGGCGAAATTAAAATAACAGACCCTTGATAAATAAGGCGGCTCCCAGCCGCCTTATTTATTTGCCTGATCTCTTTGCAAAACTATATCTTTGATAAATCCCGCTGATGGTTTATAATATATTCGATCAGTTGATAATCTTTATTATATCCACAAAGGAGGAAAAGCCGCCATGAAAAAGTGCTGCAAAGAAGAAAATGCGGGAAATACTTTCACGATACTAATGATCGCTTTTTTTCTCGGCGCAATCATTTTTACCACGAATGTCGCACTTGCCAGAGATAAAGCGAAAACAGAATGCGACAAAGAAACAGCGGTAGCAGTGGTACATACCGCGGCAATCGGATTGGGAGAAATTCTCAAGGGCGTAAAAAGCGAAAGACAGCGAGTCGATTTGATACGCGCCTTTGTCACTCCGGTACGTTTTTACGCTGACAACTCAGGATATTTTTATGTCTATGATTACAAATGCGTTAACATTGCTCACGCAACCGAAAAGAATTTAGAAGGTAAGAATCTCTACAAGTACAGAGACGCGAAGAATAAATATGTCATCCGGGAATTGAGCGCCACGGCAAAAAAAGGTGGTGGTTTTGTAGAATATTACTGGGTAAAGCCAGGCTACAAAAATGAATTTAAAAAAATTGGCTACGTGGAACCAATACCAGGCACGAATTATTTTATCGGCACCGGCGTGTATACGCCGTAATGGACACCCGGCAGGCCAGGAAGCAAACCATAAATAAAATTATTACCAGGAGAAAAGATAATGAAAATAAAATATTTTCTTTACACTATTTTCCTAGGACTGCTTTTTTTGTTCATCAATCAGGCGTGGGCGACCGAATGGATCCTCTGCGCGTCATCTCCCTCCGGAGCCCGTCTGTATTATGATAAGAGCAGCATTAAAAAAATAAGCGGAAATATTATCCGCGTTTTTAATAAATTCGAATACATAAGCAAAAGCGACAAAAAAATGGCCTTTGCGTCGCTTAAGCAAATAAATAAAGCGCCTAAGAATCCCGATATGATGAGCCATGACTTATCGGTAAATGAAATTGACTGCGCGAATAACAAGCACAGACTGATTTCCGCCGTTTTTTATGACGTGAAGGGCAAAGCCATATACTCATCATCGAAACCCGATAAAAAATGGAGCCGTATTGTTCCTGATTCCTTTATGGCGGAACTTCAAACCGCACTTTGCCCTGATTTTAAAAAGCGCAAACCAACGAAGAAATAGTGTTTTAGGAGCAGACGCAAAAGAAATATTATACTGACGGCAATAACGCTGATTACTGAATTAATTTTTGCGATAAACTTTATTTTTGTTTCCGGCAGAGGATTCCAGCGGCCTTCCGCGTAAACAATCGTATCAATTTTTTTATACTTTTGGGTGGTGATGATATCTTCTTCAGATCGGAACAGCCAAAAACAAGAGATGCCGCAAAAATTGTTTCTTCTATAAGTTGATTAAAAAATATTCGAGCTTAAGAAATCTACCAGAGATGTCGCTCGGCCGTTAATTTAGGTATAACGCCTAGGCGCATTTCTTAATAATCTTTTTCGCGAAACTAAACCCTGCTGATTATTAAAACCAACTTCTTATTCTATTTAGAACAATCCCAGCCAGTATAAGCATCAAGCCAACAACGGCAGGTATCCAGTAACGCGGGATATTCAATTCTTTAAATAAGATAATAATTATACCAACTAAAAAAACAATCGCCCCCGCCAAGATCAATCCCATACCCGGCCATTTCCCCGCATTTTTCTTGTTCATAATCCTCATCCTAGCAAATTACAAGATAATCTAGAGCATTATTTTCTTTTATCCGTATCACATGTCTGTATATAATTCCACAGCGTCTGATTACGATAATTTAATATACTGTGCCAACTATCTGATTCAAAGCAGCTTTACAGGCAATTGTCTTTTCAGGTGGTTCATCGGGTATTCATCCTTTAAAGCTTCAACGAGCGAAAACGGAAGGGCGATGGCATTGGCATTGAGTCTATGCTTCATAAATAAAAACCATGCTTTATTTTAGGTTTGAACATTAATATTTTGGTTTTCTTTTTTCCCCCGTCTTTTGACAATCAATAATCTGCGTGCCCGATATTAATAATCCCGCTTGCTCTTTATAAATTTATCTATAATATAAAGAACTATATTATCGAGGCTCAATCATGACATATTATCTGGTCATTTTTCCCAATGACTCATTAAAAATTTACAGAAGCGAGCAAGATCCAAAAAGCCTGCCGGCTGGCGCCCGTCAATTTATCTGCTCCAGCAATGTCACTGTGCAGGACTTATACGTCTGGATTGCTGACGGATATAAAGGATTGAACACCGTCAGAGAAGTTTTATCATATAAAAGGACATAAATATGCCGCTCGAAGACCAGGTATCGCGTTACGAAATTAACCGGAAAGTCAGGATGATTTTCACGCGCCATGACGCAGACCTTTCCAAAATAGATTATTCCTTTACAGGCTCTTCTGTTTACCTCTATGGAGACCTGGTGCGGCCGGACAGAGATTTTTCCGCTCAGGAAATAGAAAACATCGCACGGGAAATTTCCGCCCTGCCTCAAGTGCGTGATATACAATTCGAACTTAACAACTGGGTTATTCTCTCTTCGGGAGAATCATGGCAGATAAACAAAACAAAAAAATCATCCGCCACCACAACACTTCAGCCGGGCGCATTGGGAGATTCGACCATAGTTATTGATAAAACCGAAAAGCTCACAGATGTGCTCGACGATATTGAACTGAACCTGAATAAAGACAATGAAAAACCAAAGTAACTTTCACTTTTTGATTCTTCTAAAACTGAAGGCAGCACTATCCGTGCAGTATCTGAACACAGCGGTTATTTTTTATCTTTAATTCAACCGCTATCCGGCGCTTCCCGGAGTTAAGCTTTATAGCATAGCAAAGCGAGGTAAGTGCTAACATACACAATACCTCGCTGCTTACTTTTTCAATAATCACGACGGCTTTGACTAAAAGATGGTCACCAACCTTATAACCAACCAAGCAGAAACATTTTATTGCTACCACGGATCCACATACGCGTGATTGCCCTTGTCCGGCTTTCGCGCGGCCGCGGAACTTAACCCCCGCATAATCCAGTTGCGCGTGTCGGCCGGATCAATCACCGCGTCGATTTCCAGATGCGCAGCCATGTTGATTGCTTTACCCCTTTCATACATCTGGGCTACAAGATTTTCATACAATGATTCCCTCTCGGCCGGATCTTTAATCGCCTCCAACTCTTTTTTAAAACCGGCTTTTACCGCGCCTTCCAGACCCATGCCCCCGAATTCTCCCGTAGGCCATGAAGCGGTAAAAAAAGAATCGTGGAAGCCTCCCCTGGCCATGGCCATAACACCCAGGCCGTAACCGCGGCGCAGAATTACCGTGAAATAAGGAACAGTCAGATGAGAACCGATAACAAACATGCGGCAGACATGGCGCACCTGCGCGCGTTTTTCTATTTCCGGCCCGACCATAAATCCGGGCGTGTCGCATAAAGACAGGATCGGCAGATTGTGCGCTTCGCAAATCTGCATTAGTCTTGCCGCCTTATCCGCTCCTTCCGCCTCAATTGCGCCGGCCATATGCATGCAGTTATTAGCGATAAGACCGAAAGGCCTGCCTTCTATTCTGATAAAACCGGTGACCATGCACTGTCCAAACTTGGGGCGCAGCTCCAGAAAAGAATCTGTATCCGCCAGCGCCCGGATGACCACACGTACATCATAGGCGCGCCGTCTGTTTTCCGGAATCAGTTTGCGCAGGCGCTTCTGATCACTAGCTTCCCATTTTGAAGTTACCCCCTGAAAATAGGAAAGATATTTTTTTATGGCAGCCACCATCTCCACATCGTCAGCGACTTCAATATCCACGACACCGTTTTGCGTCTGCACGTCCATAGGACCAATTTCTTCCGGTCTAAAAACGCCCAGACCCCCTCCTTCAATCATTACCGGACCACCCATTCCGATATTGGAATTTTTAGCAGCGATAATCACGTCGCAGCAGCCTAAAAGCGCGGCATTGCCCGCAAAACACGGACCAGATACAACACCAATCAACGGCGCTTTTCCGCTCAGCCCTCCAAACAGGCTGAATGTTCTTAAATCCAGACCAGCTACTACGATTCCTTCGGCATCCACATCGCCGGGACGTCCGCCGCCGCCTTCGGCAAACAAAATCAATGGCAAACGCTCTTCATGCGCCAGGTTTAGCATGCGGTCTTTTTTCTTGTGATTAAAAAAACCCTGTGTGCCGGCCAGCACGCTGTAATCATAAGCCAATACCATGCAGCGGCATTTTCCCGCGGAATATTTATCAGTGTTTATCGTGCCGATACCGGCAATCATGCCATCTCCGGGAGTTCTCTCTATTAAATCATCGAGGGAACGGCGTTTGCGCTGCGCCGCCATCGTCAGCGCGCCGTATTCGATAAAACTCCCCTTATCAAAAAGGTCTTCCACGTTGGCGCGCGTCGTGCGCTGATTTTTCTTTGCCCTTTTCGCAACTACATCGGGGCGGTTTTCATCCAGCCCGTAAGAATGTCTTTTAATTACCTCCGCCAGATCGGCGCGGGGGGAATCGTCAGCACCCTCTGCCGCAGACTGAAGCGCTTTTTCTTTTCGATTATGGTCTTTCGCTTTCATCTTTTATCTGCTCCACTGATATTTTTTAAGAAACCATCTCCCGAACAATTTTCTTGATCGGCTTGATATCTCTGATTAAGGCGCTTACCTGCCCGGCGCCGAACGCGGCGCGCTCATAATTGCCGGTCTGGTCGGGATCAATCTCCAGTTCAGCGGCAACATCTTTGACCGCCGGGTCAGCCATTTTTTCTTTAACCCATGGCGTGACAATAATTCTCTGCGCCACTTTCATGTTCAGCGCGGGAATTAAATCCGTGCCGCCATCACCGCACTCGACAATCGCTTTTTTCCAATGCTCTGAAGCGGGACTTTCTTGGGACGCCAGAAATCTTGTTCCCACCTGCACGCCCTGCGCACCCAAAGCCAGCGCCGCTTTATAACCGCGGGAATCGGCAATGCCTCCGGCGGCGACAATAGGCACATCAACATTATCGGCCACGAGCGGCACCAGTACCATGGTGGAAGATTCTGGATTACGCGAACGGAGTCCACCGGCCTCGGAGCCGACGACAATAATAGCGTCCGCGCCGGCCTTAACCGCGGCAATCGCGTGCGGTAGGGCCAGCACCACGTGTATTCCTTTCATGCCCAGACCATGGATGATCGGATAAACATCTTTGGGCGAGCCTACGGAAGTCGTAACGGTTTTTACGTCTGCGTCAGCCAATACCTTCAAAATTTCCGCGTTTTGAGGATTAATCAGCATGATGTTAGCGCCGAAAGGCTTATCCGTAAGTTTTTTTACTTCACTGACAATTTTCTTTACCTCATCGGTATCATTAATAAAACCCAGCGCCAGCATCCCGTAAGCGCCCGCCTCCGAGACGGCAGCCACCATTTTAGGGCTGTTAAACATGCCAATAGGACCCTGAATAATGGGGTAGCGGCTACCAAGCATTTTGAGCAATTCCGACATAAAAACCTCCTNNATCGCCTGGAAAAAATCAGCAAAAAAAACCTTGCTCATTTATTTGTACATTAGATTAATCATTTAATTGTTGTTTAACAATGATTATCTTCTGAACTGATTATTCAGTGTGGTCAAATACCTGAACTCTGTTTCGCCCCATTTCTTTTGCTTTGTAGAGCGCCTTGTCGGCCAGTTCAACAAGAATGTTCTGGTTGAGACCCGGCCTGGGTATCAGGCTGGCGATACCGATACTGACCGTTACATAATATGATGCCCTTGAATAATTGTGGGGAATTTTTTCCCGCTCAACGCCTTTACGAATGTTTTCCGCCAACTGTGTGGCGTTCTCCTGAAATGTGTTTGGAAGCAATACGACGAACTCTTCCCCGCCATAACGGGCGCAGATATCTTGAGGACGGCGGATAGCCTGACGCAGAACGTCGGCTATTTTCCGAAGACAATCATCTCCCGCCTGATGGCCGTAATGATCATTGTACGGTTTGAAGTCATCAACATCGATAAAAAGCAGCGACAATGAAGACCGATAATTAACAGCCCTTTTCCATTCCGTATCAAGGCAGGCGTCAAAGTGCCTCCTGTTGGCCAGGCCGGTCAGATCGTCAGAGGAAGATAGTTGTTCCAGCTGTGCTTTGGTTTTTTTCAGCCTAATTGTCTCTATTTCTTTCAGAAGTTCGCGCAGGTAATCCACGCGCCGGTCATTTTCCATCTGATAGTTGGCAATCAGACTAATTATGATCGCGGATAATAATACGACGCTGTTGTTGATCATCACTGGCGGCGGCATTTGTTCAATACTGCTTACTGCCAGAACATACAAGAGGAAGGTCAACCACGAAACACCGAATGCATGCCAGAATCTGAGCCTGACGACAATATTGCCGAACATGACAATCAGGATAATGCCGGTGTGATAGTGCACCACATTTGGATGATGGCTAAGTTCCAGAATCACAAGAATACTGGCTGAGGCAATCAAAACAAGAAAGTCGGTTATGAAGTCGATAAAACGGGCAAATATCGGCAAACGCATTAAGAGCAGGCAAATAATCATCAGGGGAGTAAAAATGCCCAAACGTATTTTCCATGCGGTCAAATAGATATCAGGCAGCATTTCCCGGTCGGTAAAAAGAAAGAGATTGTACATGAGAATGGCGATGATACCCAGAATGAAAAACCGTTTCCTGCGAGATTCAAACGTGTCGGCAAGAAATATCTGTTCTATGCGGCGCGGAAAAATAAGAAACGAAAAGCCTTTTGCCTGGCACTTTTCTATTTCCGGACCCAGGTTAAGAAGGTCTTCGCGATGATTATTATCTTTCACTTTAGTTGCCACGGCATAACCTGCTACTTTTGTTTTTTCTCAGAAATAATTACCGAATATTACTTCCCTGTATATCTAGGTTTGCGTTTCTCCAAAAAAGCTTTTACCGCCTCGGCGTGGTCGCTCGTCCTGGATGCCGCAAATTGATACAAGACGGACGCATTCAGCGTCTGTTCCAGCGGCAGCGAGCCCAATTCGTTAATCGCGCGTTTCATTATCTTGATGGAGGCGGGGCCTTTTGCCAGCCGCGCGGCAAGTTTTTCCGCGGCAGCCATCAACTCTCCTTGGGGAACAACCTGTTCGACAAGTCCGATGCGCAGTGCCTGTTCAGCATCAATCAGCTCGCCCGTGTAGCACATCATTTTAGCTCTGCCCATACCAACCAGCTTGGGAAGCACACACATACCAGCTTCCGGCACAAGCCCCATCCGGACAAAAAATTCTCCCATCTGCATTGTGTCCGCCGCGATTCTGATATCGCACATGAGCGCCAATTCCATGCCCGCGCCCAGCGCGAAGCCGTTGATCGCGGCAATGGTCGGTTTTTCCACATTGTAAACTCTCATGTACATTTCACACAACGGATTAAAATATTCTTTGAATTCGATTGCTGACTTGTCTTTCAACGGCTTAATGTCTTCTTCCACGTCGCCGCCCGCGGAAAAATTATCACCCATACCCGTGAAAATCAGGGCGCGCACGCTTTCGTCATTTTCTATCTCAAAAAAAGCTTCCTGAAGGCTTAGAAACAAATCCGGGCTTAACGCGTTTAATTTTTCCGGCCGGTTAAAGGCGATGATTGCGTAGTTATCTTTCCTGGTTAAAATGCAATTGCCGATCACTTTCTTTTCTTCAGTCATACATCCCCCCTTCATGGAACAATGTCCGATAATGATTTAGACCCGTTCGAATATCGTCGCCGGTGCCTGGCCTCCGCCCGTGCAAAGGGTTACTAAAGCGTATCTTGCTTTTCTTCTGTGCAACTCATGAATCGCCGTAATACTCAGACGACAGCCGGAATTACCTACCGGATGCCCCAGCGCCATCGCGCCGCCGTTGACGTTGAGCTTATCCATATCCGCTTTCAATTCCTTGGCCCAGGCCAGGGGAATCGGGGCGAAAGCTTCATTTACTTCAAAAATATCGATATCTTTCATCGCCATACCGGTTTTGGCCAAAATCATCTGCGTGGCCGGAATGGGACCGGTGAGCATCAATTCGGGATCCGAACCGACTACAACATTGGCGACAATTCTCGCCAGCGGCTCCAGCTTCAGTTCCTTGACTTTTCTCTCACTCATCAGGATAACGGCAGACGAGCCGTCGGTAATCGTGCTGGATAAACCCGGCGTCATCCATTCGGTATTGGGTAATATCTTTAAAGCTTCGAGTTTTTGTATTGTGGTATCCGGCCTGATGGTTTCATCCGTATCTCTGGTTATTTCACCACCGTCTTTTTCCAGTCCTTTCATCGGCATTATTTCTTTTTTAAAACGTCCTTCATTTGTGGCCTTATGCGCCTTCTGATGGCTGGCAACCGCGAATTGCTGACATTGGTCTTTAGTAATACCGAACTTATTCGCAATTTTCTGGGCGGAACCTATCTGGTCGGGCATGCCGTATTTTTCCAGATAGCCTTTGGTAACCGGATGATTCATGGGCTGTCCGTTGTATAAAGTTCCGTTCATATCGGACATAATCGTGTATTTGGACATCAGCTCGCAGCCGCTGGCGATAACCACATCCGCGTCACCCGCTACGATCATCATGTGCGCCATTTGAATCGCCGTAAGAGAACTACCGCACTGCCGGTTGACGGTAACGCCGGGAGTTTTTACGGGCAGCGTTGACGAGAGGATGCCCATCCGCGCGAGATTAAAACCCTGCTCTCCCAACTGATAAACACACCCTGTGATAACTTCATCCACAAGCGCCGGCTCAAGCTTGATTCTCGCCAGAACTTCATCCAGCGCCACCGCCAGAAGTTCCGGCGCGCACCACCCGCGCAAATAGCCATTGTTTTTCCCCACCGGTGTTCTGGCCGCGCTTACAACAAATACATCTCCCATAAATGCCTCCCATTTTATACCCTATAGGGTTTAGTTTAGCCACAGCGCCATGAACGTGGTTTTCTAATACAAATTTGACCAACTATTTATTTTTCCGCGTAGATTTTTTTGCCGCTTTTGACAATGTCTTTTAGTATCTGCGCGGGACGAAAGCGAGTCCCGTACTGTTTTTCCAGAGACTCCATTAAGGCAAGTATTTTGGCCGGTCCGATTCGGTCAACGTAGCTGAACGGGCCTCCCTGGAAAGGCGGAAAACCAAGCCCGAACACGGCGCCGATATCGCCGTCGCGCGGACAGGAAATGATTCCTTCCTGCAGACAAGTAAGGGCTTCATTAATCATCATCAGGCTGATTCTGTGCTGAATCAAATCCGCCTCAAACTTCCGGCGAGGCTGGCCGCCAAGAATCGCGTATACCGCTTCGTCAGGAAGCTTTTGCCCTTTCGTCTTTTTGAGATCGTAGCGGTAAATTCCCTTCTTGTTTTTCTTGCCCTTATAGCCCTGCGCGAGGAGACGCCCCAGGCTCCCTGAAGCGGTTATCCCCCTTTTTAAAAACATGGGGCCCAGCTGCTCGTAAACGTGAGCGCCGACATCAATCCCGACTTCATCAATGAGCGCCGCCGGACCAACCGGAAAACCGAACTGACGCATGGCCAGGTCAATGTCATTGGGAACGGCGCCTTCTTCCAGAAGCAAAACCGTTTCATTGAGCAGCGGCGCCAATATCCGGGTGGTATAAAATCCGGGGCCATCCTTCACGACGATACAGGTTTTTCCCTGGGCAATGCCCATATCCACAGTGGTGGCAGTGACCCATGGGGCGGTTTCATTAGTGGTAATGATTTCCAAAAGCGGCATCCTCGGCACGGGCGAAAAGTAATGCATGCCGATGACGTTTTGCGGCCGTTTACAGCCCTGCGCGATGTTTTTAATCGGTATAGCCGAAGTATTAGATGCAAAGATTGTTCTTTCATCCGTCGCTTCTTCTACATCCGCCAAAATGCGCTGTTTTAAAGTCAGCTCTTCAAATACCGCTTCAATGACCAAATCGGCATTCTTGAACAAGGAGTAATCATCACAGGGAACAAGTTTGTTGTACTGCATGTCCCGGTCAAATGGAACTATAGCGCCAGATTTGGAGCGTTTGTCCAATCCTTTCCAAATTTCCTTCATGCCGGATGCCGCCGCATCAAGGCTTACGTCCTTCATCAGGATTGTATCGCAGATGGATGTGGAAACTACGGCAATGCCCTGACCCATGAAACCCGTACCTACAACCGCCAGTTTACCCACCCGCCGGGCAAGATTTTTTTGCGGATTTTTTTTGAGCTCACCCATTTTGAAAAAGAGGTTTCTGAGAGATTGGGACTGAGGCGACATGACTAAAGTTCCGAAAAGTTCAATTTCCTTTTTCAGTCCCGCGGTTATGCCTTTTTTAAATCCGTATTCGACCGCGTCAATGATGGCATACGGAGCGGGATAACAACCATATGTCTGGCTGGTAATCATTTTTCTGGCCTGGCTAAAAACAATTGCCCTGCCCACGGAATTGGATTCCAGTAAAAAATTCATAAAAGAACGATTTCGCTTTCTTGCCGGAATGCCCCTTTTGGCCAGCTGCAGGGCTTTGTTAATCCCCGTTTCCTTTAATCCATAGGGAGGAATAAGTTCATCAACCAGCCCTAACCGCTTGGCTTGCTTTGCCCGCAGAGTGCGTGCGGCAAGCATCATGGGCAGAGCCTTGGTGAGCCCGATAAGTGCGGGGAGCCGCTGCGTTCCTCCCGCCGCAGGCAGTAATCCAAGCTGAACTTCCGGAAAACCCAGCACTGTTTGCGGGGAATCAACGGCCAGGCGGTAATTACAAACCAGCGCTAGCTCCAGGCCGCCGCCCAGACAGTTGCCGTGGACACAGGCAACTACCGGAATTTTCATGCCCTCCAGCTCGTTGAGAATCGCGTGCCCTTTAGAAATATAGGTAATTGCTTCCTGCGAGTTGCGCATACTTTCTATTTCATCGATTGCCGCGCCGACAACAAAATTCTCTTCCTTCGCGCTCATGATAACCAGACCGATTACATCATTGCTTTTTCTTATGTCACTTAAAACGCTTGCCACTTCATCCAAAAAACCGGATGAAACCTTATTTACCTTACCATCCGGACAGTCTATGGTGATAATGGCGATTTTCTCTTTAGTTTTTTCCAGGGATAAATATTTCATGATGATTACCTCTATTGTGCATTTTCCAGAATGATAGCATTTCCCACAGCCCCCGCACCGCATCCCGCGATCAAACCAAATTGCGCGTTTTCTTCTTGCATGCGGCTGCAGCAACTGGCAATAAGCCTGCCGCCCGTGGCTCCGAAGGGATGACCAAGAGACAGGGAACCTCCGCGAGTGTTGAGCTTCTCCAAATCAATTTTCCCCAGCCTGCCTGGCAAACCCAGCTTTTCCCTGCCCCATTTCTCCGACTCCATGTACCGAATGTTGGCCAGAATCTGCGCCGCAAAAGCCTCGTGAATTTCAAAAACTTTGATGTCGGAAAAAACAAGCCCTGCTTTTTGCAGCGCTTGCGGCACGGCAAAAGCAGGGCCAAGAAGCAATTCTTCCCAGGGGTCGGAACCGGCATGGGCGTAGGCGCGAATATAAGCAAGCGGCTTCAGGCCAACTTCTTTTGCTTTTGATTCTTTCATCAGCAGTACCGCGGAAGCGCCGTCAGTCAAAAAAGAGGAGTTTCCCGCCGTCACTGTTCCATATTTTTTTTCAAACGCCGGTTGTATTTTAGTCATCTTCTCCAAAGTCGCGTCCGGCCGCGGCCCGTTATCTTCCATTATGGCTTTGCTTGTGCCCGGCACAACTACTGGAACAATCTCTTTTTTCATCGTGCCGTTTTGAGTGGCGGCAACAGCCAGGCGATGTGAGCGCGCGGCGAATTCGTCTTGTTCCTTGCGGGTAATGCCGAGACGGCGGGCAAGCCTATCGGCGTTTTCACCCATGATGAGACCGGTGGAGTATTCGCCGATGCTCGGCCGTTCAATGGCCAAAAAATCCTTAAGCTTCATCCCCTTGAGAAGCTTAAGTTTCCCCTGAAAACTTTTCGGACGTTTGAACATGGTAAAATCCAGGATGAAACGGCGGTAGCGTTTCCCGATTTTTATTGCCGGGTCGGACATGAATTCCGTTCCGCCTGCAATGACCGTATCCACCTGACCGCATTTGATCATCTCAAAAGCGGTGGTAACCGCGATGTTGGCCGAAACGCACGCCGCCGTGCAGGTGTGCGCGGGAATGGAACCGGAAAGTCCCGCCCCTAGCATTATTTCCCGGGCAACGTTGGTGGTGGCGGCATCCGCCATAACCGTTCCCATAATTACATACTGGACAAGCGCGGGATCCAAGCCTGTTCTGGCGATCAAACCCTTGACGGCGCAACTGCCCAGCTTCCAGGCCATCAAATCATAATAGTCCGTGCCCGAACGAAGGAAAGGCGTCCGGCACGCATCGATAACGGCAACCCTTTCTTGATCAACTGTTTTCATAATGTTCCTTTTACCTCGAATTTCCGGAATATCTTTGCTATTGGATTATTCCTGTATTTATCACTTATAAGCCCATGAACTTGGCTGCGATGCCTTTCATTACTTCGTTCGTCCCGGCAAAAATTCTGGTGACACGGATATCCCGCCAGGCGCGTGCTATCGGATACTCCTCGCAATACCCGTAACCACCGTGAAGCTGAAGACACTTGTCGGCGACACGAAAAGCCATGTCCGTTGTCCAGTATTTGGCCATAGCCACCTCTACGACAATATTCTTTCCTTCTGCATGTTCGACAATCAACTTATCGAGGAAGGTGCGTCCTAATTTAACTTCGGTTGCCATCTCCACAATTTCGAACTGGATGTGCTGGAATTTGGAGAGAGGGCGTCCAAAAGCTTGTCGTTCCCGGCAATATTTTATGGTAAAATCCAGCATGAATTCCGCGGCGGCCACGGCGCCGATCGCGCACACCAGACGCTCCTGCTGAAGCTTTGTCATGAGTTTCAGAAAGCCGCTGTTCTTTTCGCCAAGACGATTTTCTTTGGGAATACGGCAATCAGTGAAGTATAATTCAGCGGTGTCCTGACTGTGCCAACCGATTTTTTTTATCTGTCTCCCCTTTTCAAAACCGGGCGTGCCGGATTCAACGATATAGAGATCAACAGCCTGATGTTGCTGCTGCACCGCGGCATCCCGCGCGGCGACAATAACCAGATCGCAGTTGATCCCGTTGCTGATAAAGGTTTTCTGGCCGTTGAGAATAATTTGTTTGCCGTCTTCCCGGGCGGTCGTTTTTATGGAAGCCAGATCGCTACCAGCGTTCGGTTCGGTCATGGCCAGCGCGGTAATGATGTCGCCCGACACACAGGCGGGGAGGTATTTTTCTTTTTGCTCTTCAGAACCGAAGGATGAAATATAAGGGACACAGATATCGCTGTGTAAAGATGCGGCCAGCCCGGAAAAATTGCATTTGACGAGCTCTTCGCAGACAATCACGGAATAGAGAAAATCGCCGCCCGCGCCGCCGTATCTTTCGGGAATATCGGTGCACAGAAAACCTTGCCCTCCCATTTTCTTCCAGAAACTTCGAGGGACAATGCCGGCTTCCTCCCATTCTTCAATATGCGGCACGATTTCTTTATCCAGAAATTTTCTCAAACCATCCCGGAAAATATTATGTTCCGCAGTGTAGGAAATAATGTCCATCGAATTTTTCCTCCTTCATTATGTCTTATTGTAAGACAAGCTCATTATAAGTATGTTATATTTTTTAGTCAAGCACTTTTTAATGCCTCTTTCAAATAATTGGAGAAAACTTTTGTCCCGGATGAAATTTTTAGTAGTCACTACAGCGTATCATCGGAAATCGCATCGCATAGTAGCAGGGTATAAAATATTATCTGATTTGTATTACGAATTACCGCGGGCAAGCTGTATTAATCATACGTAATAAATGCATCTCTGGCAGGACGCTTATCCTTAAACTCGATGAACAATGTTAGAACGAAATGTGACCATCAATCTGATGAAATCTTGGAATAAATTGCTATAAGAAACATGCATTTTTTTCTTTGCTTTTAATATCACCATTTTTATTTCAGCAGACCTATTCTGTGCGGTCATTTTAAAATCTTCCTTAATGTTTTTTCTAACCAGTCTATATGCTCAATAACAGAGATTCTTGCCAGTTCTGCATCGCCTTTTTCAATTGCCGTTAATATTTTAATATGTATCGTGTAAAAGTTTTCCGAAGCTCCAGGAACATTCATGAGCTTTTGCCTGCTGTATGGCAAGACTCCCTTCAGGAGCGATGAAATAGATTTCATGAGGTGAGAAAAAATAGAATTATTGGTTGCGTCCGCAAGGTCATTATAGAAACGGGCATAAATTTTTCCGCCCTCTCTTGTGCTGAGCACGTTTTGTATTCCGATCATCTCCATATCACGCTTTAACATTTTCAATTTTGCAATTTGTCTTTTCATTGAATGCCGGGCCGCCAGCCTTGCAGCTTCAGAATCAATAATCCTCCTTACCGCCAAGAGTTCCCAAATTTTCTTGTGATCTATCGAAATGAGCTCTTCAATAGTTGATTCGAAGGCTTGCCCACTGATATCATTCACAAATCTTCCCTTACGACCATGAGATAAAATATACCCCTTCGCTTCCAGTAGCTGCAAGGATTCTCGCAGTGAAATCCGACTTATGCCGAATTGTTTTGTCATATCATTCTCGGATGGTAATCTATCACCGGGCTTGAGCGTGCCTGATTTTATATGTTCGATAATCTGCTTCGCGACCATGCTCGGGATACCTGGCGCTTTCTTGATTGGATTGAGGATCATGACATTATTCTTGGCGCTATTCATTATATATCCTCCATTTTTAACATTTGTCTTTTCATCCAATTAAGCTTTGAATAAGTTGTGTTTATAATCATAGATAAACTTGATATATATTATTAACATTATGATATTGTAATACAGTATGTCAATAGAAAATTATATTGGCCGTGCCGAACTTCGTAAAGAACTGGAACCTAACGGAAAACGAGAATATCGAGTAATCCCTTTTGAGGAATAAGTAAATTTAAAGACAAAAAAGCAAAATAATCATCATTTTGTCCGCGATAAAAGCAAGTGCGTAAAAATCACTTTTTTTTATTTGCTATAATCCCGCTTGCAAATTTTGCCAAAACAAATAATAAAATAATTTACACGCCGTTCAATACTGCGAACAAGCTATGGGCAAAAGTATTAGACAAATCGGCGATTATAAAATGTGAAGGTGAAAATTATGGATCTGAAAATTAGGGATAAAATTGCCCTGGTGACGGGCGGCGGAAACGGCATAGGCCGGGCAATATGCCTGTGCCTGGCGGCGGAGGGCGCGAAAGTAGTTGTAGTGGATTTAAATAACAACGAAGCGCAAAAAGTCACACAAGAAATCAAATCATCGGGCGGCGACGCGCTGACGATTGCTTGCGACGCGACAAATCCCGATGATGTAGACATGATGGTGCAAAAAACTGTGGATGAATACGGCACTGCGGACATTCTGGTAAATAATGTCGGTGGTGGATTCGGCACGGGCTTTGTATCCAGAACATTTATCGATGAATGGGATAAAACCATAGAAATAAATCTCAAGAGCGCTTTTTTGTGCTGCCGCGCCGTGGCGCAGGTGATGATAAAAAATAAAAAAGGCCGGATTATTAACATGTCTTCTGTTTCCGGTCGGCAGGGGGAGCCACTTATCGGCGCTTATTGCGCGGCAAAATTCGGAGTTGTCGGCCTCACGCAGGTTCTGGCAAAAGAACTGGCGCGGTTCGATATTACGGTAAACTCCGTCTGCCCAGGTTATGTTTTCACGCCCGGATGGGAAAAGCTCGCCCAATCGCTAAAAGACGCGCACGCGTCTCTTGCCGCTAAAAGCCTAGAAGAGATTTTCGAGACAAGGGTAAAATCCGTGACGCCTTTGGGGCGCCCGCAGACCAGCGAAGAAATAGCCACGCTTGTCGCCTATCTTGCCTCGGAAGAAGCAAGAAGCATCACCGGCCAGTCCATCAGCATCGACGGCGGGATTTTCATGAATTGAAATTATTGCCCTTGTACAAAAGGAGGTATCAATATGGAGCTGTCCGACGTGATTGCGGCCAGACGCAGTATCCGCAAATTTAAGCCAAGAGAAATTTCGGAAGAAACGGTTAAAGAGCTTATTGAAGCAGCCCGCCTTGCCCCTTCCGGATCCAATCTGCAGCCAGCGCGTTTTATCGTCGCGAAATCTCCCCAAGCCAAAGAATCCATCGGCAAATGCACGCCGTATAAGTTTGTCGTGAAAGCGGCGGTTATTTTTGTCTGCTGCGCGGATCTGACCACTATCACCACCAGGGAAACGCACGTAAAAGAACTTTTCAGGGAAGGAGCTTTTGACGGCGTGGAAATGGATATGAGCGATCCTTCCGCTGTAACCCCCATAATGGATGATGACATGATCAAGGCTTATCTTTCCATGAACACGGCAATAGCCATCGAGCACATTGTTCTCAAATCCGTTGATCTTGGCTTAGGAAGCTGCTGGATCGGCAGGTTCGACCGTGAAAAATTAAAAAACCTCTTGAATCTTAATGATAACATTTATCCGGTGACCATTTTACCGGTGGGCTGGCCCGACGAATCCCCTAAAGCAAGGCCACGTCTGGCGTTAGATAAATACTTACTTCAGGCGCTTTAAAAACAGATACCCGGCTCTTTATGTTTTTTCCAATATGCGCGCCGTAAACGCTGATCGTGTAGCTTGTTTTTAAAAGTACGTTGTCTTGCGCCTTTTCCTTTTTGCTGACCGGATTATAATATATGTAATTCAATCATCCATTGCCCCGGCCATGACTTTTCTGACAATTTTTCCTGCATGATTTTCTTTTCATTATATTATTTAAGTTTTCCCCCGCCAGAAAAATGCCTTGAAATTTTTTTAATTAAAGAATTACAAAGCGAGAGGTGTCTCACCATAAGCTTAGCCTCCCCCTTCGCTAAAGTAATTTTTTCTTGACTCGCAATAGCAATCACCATATAAGAAAAAAAATTATGTCAAGCATAACAACACTATTTACCTGACGTGATTATCTTGATATTTGCCATCATCATGGATTTTTTATGACCATGCACGACAAATTGAAAAAACTCTTGTTATTCCAAATAATTCCCAAAGATGACCCCAAACAGGAATTGCGCCTGCGGCGTTTTTTCATGGCACTGGGCATGTATGCGTTTTGTGTTTTATTGGCTTACCTTTCCTATGTAGCAAACATTATGGAATGGCGACCGATTTTCGTTTACTTGGTGGGAATTCCCATCATCAATATTAGTTTATACATAGTTTTTCGCACCGGCCTCAATCTGCGTATGCGGGATCCCAGCCTCACATCTATCCAGATCTGTATCGGCATCCTTGTTGTAATGTACGGCATGTATTATGCCAATGAAGCCCGGGGCCTTCTTCTGCTGATATATATCCTCGTCCTTTTATTCGGCATCTTCCGCCTCAATACCCGTCAGTTTTTATTCATCAGCATCTTTTCTCTGCTGACATACGGAATAGATATTTTTCTACTTCATACCTTCCGCCCCCAGGATGTTGCTTTTAATATCGAATACCTACAATTGGGCGTATTGTCCCTTGTCCTGGTCGCCTTTTCCATTGTGGCGGGTTATATCAGCTCCATGCGTCAGAACTTGAATAAAAGCAAGGCTGAATTGGAAAAGTACGTTTTGCTCATCCGCGAAATGGCTATCCGCGATGACCTGACCGGGTTTTACAACCGCAACCATTTGATGGAGCTTATTGAATACGAGCGGAACCGCTGCGCTCGCACGGGTTCTTCTGTTTTCACTTTAGCCATGCTGGATATCGACCATTTTAAAAACGTGAACGATGCCTATGGCCATCAGACAGGCGACCAGGTATTAAAAACGTTTGCCGGCCTTATCCGTAAAACTTTGCGCGGCACAGACTTCTGCGGGCGTTATGGCGGAGAGGAATTTCTGATAGTGCTCACACAAACAAATATTGACGGCGCGAAAATTTTTGCCGAGCGCATTCTTAATCTGATTGACAACACCAAGTTAACGGAATCAGGGCATGAAATCAAGATTACTGCTTCCATTGGCCTCGCGGAATATAAAGCTCAGGAAGACATCGAAAAAACTATTCACCGCGCTGATATCGCTCTCTACGAAGCAAAAAACAAAGGGCGCAATCGTGTGGAATGCTCCTAGTAAAATAATATTTGAGAGACTTCATCAAATTCAGATGATTTGTTGAATTAAGGGCAATATTCATAATGGGCATAAGCAAAAAACCTGCGGCTTGCTCTTGTCTTATTTGATTTGTAATTACCCTAAAAAATAAAACCGCAAAACAAAGGAGATTGAACTATGGAAGATGTAGTAATTGTTTCTGCCTGTCGCACGGCAATAGGAACTTTTGGCGGAAGCCTGAAGGGCCTGAACGCGGCAACGCTGGGCAGCGTGGTAATGAAAGAAGCGGTCAAGCGCGCGGGCGTTGACGCTTCGCTGATTGATGATGTTCGCTTCGGCTGCTGTATGGAGCCGGCGGACACTCTAAATGTCACCCGCGTGGCACAGCTTTTAGCCGGTCTTCCCGAAGGCATCACCGCAGTCACTATTAACCGTGTCTGCATATCGGGCATGGAGGCGGTAATTTCGGGCATGGCCATGATTCAGGCCGGTATGGCCGATGTTATTCTGGCCGGCGGCATGGAACACATGTCCGGCGTCGCCTATTCCGCACCGGGAGCCCGCTGGGGCTATCGTCTGCAGGATCAGGTTTTGGTAGATGATATCATCCGTGGCCTGCATTGCGGATCGCATATTATGCCCGGACCAGAGAAAGGCCCCCTCAAAGAAGGCGCGCTCATCGACATGTATCGGGGCAAACCTTATATAATGGGTGTTACCGCCGAGTTTATCGCGGAATTGCACAACATCAGCCGTGAAGAGATGGATGAAGTCGCCCTGCGCAGTCACAACAGCGCCGAACGCGCCACCATGCAGGGAGATTTTAAAGATGAAATAGTGCCTGTGGAAATACCCCAGAAAAAAGGCAAGCCGCCGGTGATATTCGATAAAGATGAACATTTCCGTCCTAAATTAACCATGGATGAATTGAAAAAATTACCTCCGGCTTTTATTCCCAAAATAGGCAAGGTCACTGCTGGTAACGCCTCCGGTATAAACGACGGCGCCAGCGCGATGGTGATTATGTCGGCGCAAAAAGCACAAGAGCTTGGCTTAAAACCGCTGGCACGCATCACTGCCGTGGGACGTGGAGCATGTCACCCTTCAGTAATGGGGTTAAGCCCTGTTCCGGCGGTGCGCGATCTTCTCAAAAAATCAGGATTAAAAATCAGCGATTTTGAGCAAATCGAGGTCAATGAAGCATTCGCAGCGCAATACCTAGGCTGTGAAAAAGAACTGAAAATCAACCGCGAGATAACCAACGTCAACGGCTCGGGCATCGGCCTGGGTCATCCCGTCGGTTCCACCGGATGCAGGATTATGGTTTCCCTGGTCAACTCCATGCGCAAACGCGGCAAAAATCTGGGAATGGCCACGCTTTGCGGCGGTGGCGGCGTCTCCATGGCCTGCATAGTCGAGATAATGTAAAATTTGCAAACGGAAAGATAAACATAAAAGCCGGAGAAAATAAATTTTTCTCCGGCTTTTATTATTCATTGGCATGGTTGCTGATGAACTGCTCGATAGAGCCATAATACAAGGCGGGATTTACAAATTCCAAATCACTGTGACGGCCTCCGATAATCGTGACTATCTGCTTGGAATTTTTTAGCGCTGAAAATATTTTTTTCCCCATCGCCCAGGGAACAACCTCATCTTTATCGCCATGAATAATTAAAACCGGCGAGGAAATATCCGGTACTTTTTTCATATTATCAATAACGTCCCCCACCAATAAAGATATGGGGCCATAATTGTGCGCTTTTAATATTTCCCGCCCGCTGGTTAAAGGCGTAACCAAAATAATACCGGCATAATTCTTATTTCTGGCCATCTCGAGGGCCACCACCGAACCGATGGAACGGCCGCAAAGAAATATTTTGTCTTTTCGATAATTCAGTTTTTCCTTTGCGTATTTCAACGCGGCTTGCCCGTCGAGGTATATCCCCCGCTCCGAAGGCTTTCCCGCGGACTTGCCGTAACCTCTGTAACCTATGCCCAACACGCTTACGCCTGCTTTAGACAAATTAACCAATTCAGGAATTCGTTCATAAATATTGCCTGCGTTGCCGTGAAAATAAATGACAATACCGGATGATGAGCTATTATAAATAAAAAAACTCTGCAGACGGAGATTGTCCGCGGTATCAATGTAAACTTCACTTACGTCAGGAGAAAAATTCTGCAGAACATCGGCCTTAGTTACCGTGGGGGCGAAAGCCATCCGATTTATAATCGCCTCGCAGCGGCATCCGCTCAAAATAAAGAGACAAAATAAAATTAAATATTTTATCTTCATAATAAAATTTTATCCATTAATTGACTGCTTTTATCAGCGGCAATTAATTTCTATTTGTATATCCAGGGAATAAAATAGTCGTCGTCTTTAACCGTATCCTCATATTCATTGACAACACCCTGGCGCACCATAATACGGTAAATTCTATCGGCCTGATTTTGCACATATCGTGACGAGCCGTCCGTGCGGTAAAGCCTGGGATTTGGTAAAATAACCGCCAAAGTCGCCGCCTCCCGAGCGGTTAATTGGGACGCGCTTCTGCCATAATGATGACGCGCCGCCATTTCAATGCCGAATATTCCATCTCCCCATTCGGCCACATTCAGATAAATCTCAAGAATTCTTCGTTTACTTAAGTGCTTTTCCAGCCGCCAGGTCAGAATAGCTTCTTTAATTTTTCTTATCGGGTCTTTTTCTGGCGTCAGAAACAGATTTTTAGCCAATTGCTGTGAAATCGTGCTTCCTCCCACCTTTACTTTATTCTGCGTTATATTTTTTTCCAGCGCCATTTGCATGGCTTCAAAATCAAATCCCTCGTGCGTCCAGAACTTATGATCTTCCGAGATAATCACGGCTTTGGTCACATACGGAGAAACCTGCGAAAGCGGCACCCACACCTTTCTGATTTTTCTTTTCACTTTTTTTTGCTCCCAGGAAATTTCCCGGTATTTCATAAAAGCAGTTTTTTCAGGATTATATTTTTTTAAATATTTTATATCGGGATAAAAAAAATAGCGGCCGATATCAACAACAAAGGCGGCCACAATAATAATTAATATTATTGATACAATTTTCTCCCAGCGCTGCATAATAAATACCTTTTCTTTTTTCCTTTTACGCATCTAGTAAATTATTTTTGTGTTTCCCTATACCCTTTTGAAAGAGATTGCAAAATATATTTGACAGATAAATAATTTTTCAGTAAAAAACGCCCTCCAAGTTGAAAAAAACATTGTCGGCGACAATCAGTGTGCTCATGCTTCTTATACATGTAAAATCATCCGCATAGACAGCCTGGATGCCCCTTATTTTCAGACAAGATTTCAGCGCGCCGTGCGCATAAAAGGGCTTGCCGCAGACGATACCTGACAATTCAAATATCACACAAAGAAGCTGGAAATTTAAGCTTTTTATTGCCTCTTTGATACTTTTTTGCCAGTTGATAATACCTTTTGTTTATTATATGTATTACAACTTATTTAATTTATAATTTTGCTTATACTCAAATTCGTAGGGAGAATAAGCTTAAACAAAAAGGAGGGTTAGAAATGAAAAAGAGAGCTTTTGCTTTTGCATCAATTATGGTCATAGCGTTTTTTCTCAACGGATGTCTGGTTACGCAAAATAAATATATTAAAAAATCAGAAGAGGCCGACAAACTGGCCCAGGAACTGGC
>DHGA01000007.1 GCA_002402545.1 Syntrophaceae bacterium UBA4810 | reverse complement strand
CCGCCGCGCGGTTCGGTCAGGCACTCCGCCGCGAATAACTCTCCTTTGAGCAGCGGCTTTACGTATTTTTCTTTTTGTTCGTCCGTGCCGTGCAGAATTAAGGCGTCGCAGACCAGTTCCGCCCCCACGCCGAACACGCAGGCAAATTCATAGCCGAGCGTGCCAATTTCTTCCATCAGCATGCAGGTGGTTACCCAATCCATATCCCTGCCGCCCCATTTTTTGGGATAGCGACAGCCCATCAGATTACGGCGGCCTGCCTCCTGCAGAAATTCTTTGGGGAATTTTATCGTGTCCGTGTCCATATCCAGAATCATCTGGCGGGGCACCCATTTAACCAGCTCACGCGCTTCATCGCGGATTTTGAGCTGCTCTTTGGTCATCATGTAGTCAAACATAGTTTTTAGCTCCTTGATGTTATATGCGCCATTTTACCAAATAACGCCGCTGAAACAACAGAAAATTAAGGGAATTCTTTATTGACTATTGGCGGTTAGTGTGAGCATATCACACTTTATTCAAATAGCGGAAAGCTTTGCAAAAAGCTTCAGAGGTAAGGCATGCAATCCCCTCACTTTTCCTTCCTTCTTCACAGGGAGACGGATAGGGGTGATTTTGATGCTTTGTGAAGCCCCACATGGGGGAAGAAAAGTTTAACGAGAAGAGAGAGGGATTAAAATGAACAAGAATTTGTATGTCGGCAACCTGTCTTACAAGATCACTGATGATGATCTGAAGACAAATTTTTCTGAGGCGGGTGAAGTTGCTTCCGCTTCTGTTATCAAGGATAAGTTTTCCGGCCAGTCGCGTGGTTTCGCTTTTGTGGAGATGAAGACCGAAGAAGGCGCGGCCGCGGCAATTGAAAAATTCAACGGCGGCACGCTGGACGGAAAAGCCATTACGGTAAATGAAGCGCGTCCCAAGAAAGAATTTGGCGGTGGCGGCTCCAGAGGCGGCGGCGGTAACCGTGGCGGTGGCGGAGGATTTAACCGCGGCGCCGGTGGCGGCAATCGCGGCGGCGGCGGCAATCGTGGTGGCGGCGGCAGATATTAGAATTTTTTAAAACACACGGTAATTTCCAAAGGGGCGGAAGAATTTCAACAACCTTCCGCCCCTTTGTTTTTTTGGTAATTACAAGGTATCGGCCTTAGTGATTAGGGCATTACAGAAAGCGTTTGGTAAATTGCCCGCGGCTGTGTTATTTTACAAATAACTTGGCAGATATTATTCTGATAAAGCAAATCGTTGATTTTTCCGATATACCAAGAGGGAAGCAAAAATAATGGATCGCGCCGTTAATTTAGAAGAGCTAAATGACCCTGTACTGAAACATGCCAGCGACGATTTTGTGGCCGTTTATGCGCACAACACGGTTGGGGAAGCGCTCGGCAATATTCGCAGGTGCAAGACGGAATCGACAATCATCTATTTTTATGTGCTCGATGCCGAAAACCGCCTGGCTGGTATTCTTCAGACAAGAAAACTTCTCACCGCTGATTTGGACGTCAGGATAGAAGAAATTATGTCCACAAACCAGATCGCGATACCAGACACCGCGAATTTAATGGAAGCCTTGGAGTTTTTTATATTGCACCGCTATCTGGCTTTTCCTGTTGTTGATGAAAACAGAAAAATGCTGGGCGTAATTGAAATCGGCGTGTTTACGCAGGAAATGTTTGATATTGAAGAGCAGGAACAGGTGCACAGTGTTTTTGACACCCTGGGTGTTAAGATTTCCGAAATGCGCAGTAAATCACCCTGGAGCGTTTTCCGGCATCGCTTTCCCTGGCTTTTGGCGACGATAACCAGCGGCACGGTCTGCGCGCTATTGGTCGGCTTTTTTGAGGCGACACTGGCGCAAAGCCTGGTGTTGGCGTTTTTTCTGACGCTTGTTTTAGGCCTGGGTGAAAGCGTTTCCATGCAGACGATGGCTATAACCGTTCACTTTATGCATCACAGTATTTCCCAGCCTGGCTGGTATTTCCGCGCTCTAAAAAGGGAGCTCGCGCGCACTTTTTTGATGGCTTTGGCCTGCGCGCTGATTGTCGGCTTTATTGTTATTATCTGGAGAAACGATTTTACCGCGGGACTGATAATTTCTTCGGGCATTCTGGCATCGTTGCTTTTGGCCTGTTTTTTGGGGATAAGCGTTCCGGCCGCCTTGCATAAACTCAAGCTTGATATTCACTTTGCTTCCGGTCCCCTTACTTTGGCTCTTGCGGATATTTCTACAATCGTTGTTTATTTTTCCCTGGCGGCTTTTATTTTGAGTAGATAACGTTAAGGCTCACCGGGAGCCGGATTCATCGGCGATCCGGTGCAGCCGATTGTTCGGTGGGTTTTCCTAAAATCATTGATACAGATGCATCAGAAATCGCTTTTGATATTCGCCTCCAAACAACGGGGTGAAAAATCTTTTTATAACATTTTGGCTCAGGATAAATACGAACGATGTGACTCTGTTGCCAGCCATCTTTGTCATTCATTCCAATCAGAATACCGAAAGGATGGCTGCCGTATAAAATACCTATTTCTTTCCACCACCTTAACAGCGCATAGGTCGCAGCAACGGTTCCTGCGCCCCGCCAACCCATTGCAACCCAAACGGGGAAACCTGTTACTGGATTAATCGTTTTCTGTAAGAAACCAATATCGTGATCACTCGTTTTTGGCCTATATACATCCTTGGTTGATTCAAGAATGATCTTTTCATCCCGGTAAGAAAATATTGGCATGCAAGTTTCAAAAGAGCGAGTCGCCTTCCAATTTCCACCAAGTATGAACATGGGAGCATCCCACCGGCCGGAATCCTGATCGACGAATAAAATCTGTATATTTTTCGTACGGCCTACTCGGCCAAGAATATTCAGAATGTTTGCGACTGCCTGAGTTTCACTGGTGCTTGTAACCCAAGGCGTCAGCTGCCGCCCTTCATATTCTTCTTGAGGAGACGCTACAGCGTATTTCGGAATCGGGGTAAGAAATTTTCCTTCCCTTTTCATGTCCGTTAGGCGCAGGGTAAAAATTAAACATGGAAGATCAGAATCGAGGATACCTCTAAATAGTGAATGGGCTGGGAAAAGATCGCGAACCTTATAGAAAATTATCCTTGTTACAAGTACAACGACAGTCGCAAGAATACTTCCGATTGTCCCAATTGCGATAACATAGCAGTTATTTATTATTAGATTCCACATCCTATTTTATCAACCGAACAATTAATATACCCAATGGGTATTTTCCGGGTTTTTGTACAAATCCAGTTTATTTTATAGCAACCGAAAAGCTAAAAATATCATAAAATCAACATAATTTAACTTTTGCCATTGGGTACTTGGTCTTTATTATCATAATGTACCCAATGGGTAGAATACGGGAAAATTGCCCGTTCAATCGAGCGAGATGCTGAAGCCCATAAACTGCGCGGCGAGAAACAACGCGTAGATAGCAATCATCACTATTGCTTCAAGCCGCACAAATCGCCTGCCGGTAGTGATAAACATCTGCAAAAGCACTCCCGCTACAATCAGCATCGGTAAATCCCGCTGCACGATTATCGGCTCAACAACCAAAGGTTTTATCAGGCAAAGCGCTCCCACCACGGCCAGACCGGTGAAAATATTGGAAGCGTAGATTTCGCCCAGTGTAACGTTGGCCTGATGCTTGAGTACCGCGCCCAGGGCAATCGCCAGCTCCGGCAGTGATGTTCCGAAGGCATAAAAGGTAACGCCGATCAGCAAATCGCTCATGCCGAACATGCGCGCCAAAGCAGTCCCGTTTTCCACTACCCAGCTTGAACCCAGCACAATCATGCCGAGCCCGCCCGCGAAGATAATCACTTCCAGCCAGGGCCTTTTGATTGCTGTGACTGAATTTTTTGTTTCGCGATTACGTTGCCGCCGCGCGTCATCAAGCGTGCCCAGAAAATATGGAATATAAGCAGCGAGCAAGAGGATGCCATCGATGCGGCTGATTACGCCGTCCATGGCAAATATGAGCAGCAATGCGGCGCCCAGAATCATCCAACTGGATTCCCGCGTGCGCAGTGTTGGCCCCACTTCAATTGGCCGCCATAGCGCGCAGATACCGGCCACAAATGTCAGCGTGACAAAATTAGAGCCGACGATATTGCCCACCGCGGCGGAAGGCTGTCCGCGCAGGGAGGCAAAGAGAGAAACGAAAAATTCGGGAAGAGATGTCATCACTGCCAGAAGTAAAACAGTCACGATCAGAGGAGAAACGCGCAACCATCCGGCCAGAACAGGCACGCGGCGCAAAACAGCGTTTGTGCCTAGCCACAAGAAAATAATTCCCAGAATAAACAGCAAAATAAATAAAATCATGCGAGTATTTTTCTTTCTTTCAACTTGCTGACTTTAAAACAATTTAAATGTATATTTTAAGTGAATATTGCTTGGCTCTTTAGTTTTAAGAGCCAAGCAATTATAAATTAGTGAAGTTTGCGTATAATTTTAAGAACTTTTTTTAAAAAGTATAGCGAAATGCCGCCGTCAGTTCATGAGCCGTCAGCTTGCCGGTAAGATTGCCATATGGGGCGCCTATGCCCATTAATCTCAAATCAACATCAAACTTCCCCATATCAACATACCGGTAACCAACTCTCATGCCTAAATTATTTGTAAAAGCGTAGTATAAACCGGCTTCTGCCTGCCAGGTAAATTTTGTTTCTCTGCTGTCGGCCATAACTACACCATCATTAGTTTCCACTTTCATCCAAGTGCTGCCGACACCTGCGCCAATATAAGGGGTAAGGCCTTTAAAAGTAAATGGTTCCACAAAAACAGAAAAAATTAGAGATTGAATGTTTTTGATTTCAGTATCGTAGAAAACAGTGGGTATTGGCGGCTCGAAACTGTTGGTCGTAAAGTCCGCCTTGCCGCGATAACTGTATGAGATATCAGCCCTGAAAATATCAAAGAATCTTGCACCAAAATGTAATCCCGGAAATAACAGGCCATCCTTATCGCTGCCGGTATTTAAAAAAGGTTCTGCATTCAGTCCACCGGATTTTATTTTCATAAAAGAATATCCAGCTTCTGCTTCGGCGTATAGTTTAACCTTTTCCCATGCAAGCGCATTGGAGTTAATGGAAATCAAACAAAACACACAACATGCAAACAAAACAACTTTTCTCATTTTTTACTCCTTTTATAGAAATGTTAACAAATAGATTAGAATAGATAATCTAACCTTACTTACTCGAATTAATATATTCAGTAATTTTTTCGGCGATGGTTCTCACCGTTTGCTCAAACTCACCCGCGTCTTTTTGCAGAAGCGTCATACGGAAACCAAGAAGCGGAGTAAAGAACGAAGTCAAAGGCACAACGCAAATACCGGTTGAGGCAAGCAGATAATAAACAAAGCGTTTGTCGTGTTCAATTGTTTCTTTGGTCAGATTTTCTACAAATTCTCTGATTTCCTTATTTTTAATGTGCAGTTTTTGTCGGCTGTTGAGCGCGGCTTCATTCATGACAACTGTCATATAGAAAGCGCCGTTGCTTTTATTGACCATCAGATACGGAACGTCTTTTAAAATATTGTAGGCGATGTCTGAAAGCCTCGCATAATGACTTCTGCGTTCATCCAGATAATTTGTGTATTCCGGATGCGTCATTATTTTGGGAATCGCCAGCTGCGGCAGAGTCGTCGAGCAGACCTCCGACATTTTCTGATGCAGTATTGTATTGATAAAGCGGTCAAAAGCCGGATCCTTTCCAAAGTTATAAATTTCCATCCAGCCGCAGCGCGCGCCCGGCCAGGGAAGTTCTTTGGAAATTCCCTTCATGCTGATAGCGGGCAAGTCACCCACGATATCGGAAAGCGGCATAGTCTTTTTGCCGTTAAAAACGATGTTGATATATGTTTCATCAAAGACAACAAAAAGGTCGTTTTCTTTGGCAATCCGGATGATTTGTTTGAGCGTCTCTTCGGGATAGACAAAACCAGTGGGGTTATCCGGATTAATTACCAGAATGCCCACAATGGCTTTGTGGCTTTTGACTTTTTGCTCCAGCTCGCGCATATCCGGAAACCAGTTGTTATACGGATTCATGCGGTAGGTATTGGGCGGAAAAGACGCGTGCAGAACTTCCGCCATAAAATGCGTGGAATAAGTTGGCTCTGGCATAATCATGCGGGCATCTACCTGAATAGAGCTGTAAGCGCGGGCGATGGCGTCGCCCAGGCCGTTGAAAAAAATTATATCCTCGGATGTGATTTGCACCTTGCCGCGCTTATTGAGGCGCTCGGCCAGAAATTCACGTGTTTCATTAACTCCTTTTGTCGGCGAATAGGCAAAGGAAAGATCATCTCTGATAATTTCCGTGAGCACTTCTTTCATCCACGCGGGAATTTTTTCACCTTTCTGCACCGGGTCACCGATGTTTTCCCAAACGATCTCCATTCCCAATTCTTTTAGTTTATTGGCGATAAGTACGATATTGCGGATTTCATAAGTCAGCCCGCTGCCGCCGCGAGAAATTTCAAAACGCATAAATTGTGTAACTCCTTATAAATTCTTGGTTCTTTCATAGTACATTTTTTTTCAAATATCTATTATTTTTTAATTATTTGAAATAATTAACGATAATTGGCTGCGTAAATTTAGAGGCGACAAATTCTTTTTTTCGTGCTATCAGGCTCATTCGCTTTTACGAATATCGACAAATTTTGAGGAAAATACATGGAAAAAGAGAAGAGTTTTGCCGAGTTACTTGAAGAATCAGACCTTAAATCGCGGCTTTATTCCGTAGGGGAAAAGATCGAGGCGACCATCGTTAATATCACGCCGGAATGGATTTTTCTGGATTTGGGGGCGAAAAGCGAAGGTTACCTGGACAGAAAAGAGCTTCTTGACGAGGCGGGAAATTTGACCGTTAAGGAAGGCGATGTAGTCAGCGCTTATTTTCTTCATTCGCGCCACGGCGAAAAACTTTTTACCACCAAATTGCTCTCGCGTAAAAGCGCGGATGATTATTTATACAGCGCTTATAAAAACCGTATGCCGCTGGAAGCGACGGTGGAAAAGGAAATCAAAGGCGGGTTTGTAATAAAAATCAGCGCCAGCTCCGAAGGTTTTTGCCCCTATTCGCAGATGGAATTGAAAAAGATCGATGACCCCGCAACCTATATCGGCAAGAAATTAGAATTTCTGGTTACTGAATACGCTCAAAGAGGGCGCAAGGTTGTTCTATCGCGGCGGCCTCTTCTGGAAAAAATCCAGAAGGAAAAAATAGAAGCTCTGAAAACATCACTGCAAAAAGGCATGAAAGTAAGGGGCACAGTCACCGCGGTGCAGAATTTCGGCGCTTTTGTGGATATCGGCGGCATGCAGGCTTTGTTGCCTGTATCCGAGATGGCCTGGGGAAGATCAGACGCCAAATCGCTTTATATGCCCGGCGATAACATCGAAGCTGTAATTCTTAATCTGGATTGGGAAAATAATCGTATCAGTTTATCGGTAAAAGACACTCTGCAGGATCCGTGGAATAACGCTGTTGCCAAATATCCTGAAGGCAGTGTGCACACAGGCAAGATTTCGCGCCTTACGGAATTCGGCGCGTTTGTGACGCTGGAAGAAGGTGTTGATGGACTTTTGCATATTTCCAAGCTGGCGCGCGGCAAAAAAATCAAACACGCGCGCGATGTTCTGGCCGAAGGAGCGCCGGTGGAAGTGCGCGTGGAAAAAATTGATTTGGACAGCAAAAAGATTTCTTTGGATCTGGCCGCCAACGAAGAGGAAACAAAGGCCGCCGCTCAGGAAACAGAAGAAACAAAAAGCTTCATCGGAAAAGCGCCGCAGACAATGGGAACGCTGGGCGACCTGATTAAGAAGAAGAAAAAATAAATTATTTAATAGTGTATGGTTAACGTCGGGCATCAGCCGCGGCGGTTTATTACTGTCTGTTGAAGCCACAGGTTATGTTGCGATTTTGCAATTAATTGGAAAACAAAGTAATCAGCGTTTCCTAAAGGGCGTTATTGTTCAATGAATTAAAGTAATTATTTCGCCTTATGATCATTAAGGATTCCACTCATGCAGGGATGATCATTTCCATCACTATATATATCGAATCGGTTCCTGCCATTTATTTCTAAACTTTTAATACTAACATTTCTATCATAATAAAACTGCCCCATGAAAGCAACGCCAAGGGAAATAGTTCCATTTTTATCATTATTAATTAAATGCTTTATGGTGTTTCCCAAAATGAGAAATGGCTGTGCAAAATCTCTTTCAAAACCGAATAGCCGTGCATAATGCTTGGAATAGTGAATACCATTTCCATCGCCAGAGATCCGTGCAAAACGGAAGCCATTTCCACTATGTAGAAACCACACGGTAATTATCCCTGCGTCAGGGATGGATTCGAACGCGGCCTTTTCAATGTTTGTATCAGGCTCTCCGAAATATCCTCGATAAAAGAATGTTTCCGTGGCTGTCCAAACAGTTTTTCCTGCGATTTTAATGACAGCAGAAAGATCTATTTCCAATCCTTTTGAAACAATTCTAAGGCCCGAAATTTCACAAAAAATATCGAATTTTTCATCAATACCAATTTTTCTGTATTGGATGATTTCTAAATATTTGCCTAATACTTTGAACATCGATAAAGGAGCTTGTTTCAGGCTGAGTATTCTCTGAAAAAACGGGAACGCTAAGGTTATGGGGTAGATTAATGAAATTTCATTGCTGTTTTTTATATTACAAATTTTATTGAACCGAGATAAATGTTTTCGGTTAATCTCCATGCCAGTCAATGTCGCAGATATGGGAGGAATAGTCTCCTTGCCATTGAAGTCTTTCGATTTACCCCAAAACGCATATAGTGGGGATTTTAAAAAGAAGAGTAAAGGCATCTTTTTGTAGTGCAAATGTATTGCTTCTGTCATGATTCACAACCTTATAGCGGCGTTACATCAAAGGTTATATTGCCTTTAATGGAAATGTATAGTTTTGTTTGGCTGAATTTCTGCTTATAGTCCGTTCTTTAGCACAATCAAAGCGTCGGCAACAACCGGCCGCGCCTTTTGAATAATAATCGGGTTTAAATCTATTTCCGCTATTTCCGGGTGCAGCAAAGCGATGTTGCCCACGGCCTGAAGTATTTTTATCATTTTTTCTTTATCCACTTCCGGCATGCCCCGGAAATTATCGAGTAATTTTTTACCGCGGATATCGGTAAGCATCTCCTGCGCGTCCGCATCGGTGAGAGGCGCCACGCGGATGGTTGTATCGCGGTAAACTTCGGTGAAAACTCCGCCCAGGCCGAAAACCACGCCGGGGCCAAATGCGGCAAAGCGCGTCATACCCGCCAGAAATTCCCGTCCGCCGGAAAGCATCTGCTGCACCAAAACCGGCGTGAAAAACCCCGCGGCGCGGCGGATATCCAGAAACGCTTTTTTAAGAGAGGTGGCGTTTTCAATATTTAAAGCAATCAGGCTTTTACCGGATTTGTGCATAATTTCCCAGTGGCAGGCTTTAAGCGCTACCGGATAACCGAGTTTGCTTGCCGCGGCTAACGCCTCTCTGAGTGATTTCGCCAAAATTTCTTTTGTCACCGGCACGCCGTAGGCAGCCAGCAGTCTTTTTGCCGTGTGTTCATCGAGCGCCTTTTGTCTGTTTTGTCGGGCCTGTTTCAGAATATTTACGGCGCGCGGGCTGATTTTGGGCAGTGTCACTTTTTTGCCCGGCTTGCGCTTTTTTATCAGGCTGTAGTGATACAACGCACCCATCGCGCGGGCGGCTTTTTCCGGCGAATGAAAAACCGGGATGTTGTGTTCCTGAAAACCTTTGGTGTAGTAATCTTCCTGACCGAAGAAAGTCGAGATAAGATATGGAACATTATATTTGCGGGGAATTTCGAAAGTTTCTGTCAAAACAGGTTCGGCCATTTCCAAAAACTGCTCAAAGGAAATGTCGCCCAGAAAATCCACGGCATGCGAATAAATTTCGCGCAGAAAGCCCGAATGCATGATGCCGTGCGAAATCAGCGCGTCCACCTCGCCGCTTTTGAGGATGATTTCCGGAATGGTGATGGCAAGGTTTTTCATGCTTGTGTCGAAAGTCAGATCAACAGGATTGGAAGATGCCGCGTGCGGCTGGAGATAAGGCCTGATTTGCTCTTGCAGTTTTTCTGAATATCGCGGCACGGAAAGCCCGACCAGATCGCAGGTGTTAGATATGGAAGACGAGGGCCCGCCGGAATTCGTCATCACGCCGATGCGGTTGCCGCGCAACATAGGCTGCGTGGCCAGTGTCCAGCCGTGATCGTAGAGTTCTTCAATGGAACCAACGCGGATGATGCCTGCCTGCTTGAACATTCCGTCGTAGAGAAAATCCGGCCCAGCCATGGCGCCGGTGTGGCTCATGCCCGCGCGCGCGCCGGAAACTGTGCCGCCCACATACTGCGCCAGCACCGGTTTTCGCCTGGTCACTTTGCGAGCGATCTCTAGAAATTTTTTGCCGTTGCGGATTCCTTCGATATAAAGAATAACGGCTTTGGTTTGTTCGTCTTCTCCCAGATATTCCAAGGCGTCCGCGATATCGATATTTGCCTCGTTGCCCAGACTTATGGCCTTGCTGAATTTAATCCCTTTTTTGCGGGAAAGCGGCAGGATCTGTGTGACATAAGTGCCGCTTTGCGAGGCCAGTCCCAGCAGTCCGTCACTGGGTGGAAAGGGATAAACGGTCGTGTTCAGACAAATCTGGCTGTTGATGATGCCCAGGCAATTCGGGCCCACAAAACGAATGCCGTAGCGCGCGGCAACTTCGTTTAGCTGCTTTTCCAGATTTGCCCCTTCTGCACCTGTTTCCTTGAAACCCGCCGTGACCACAATCGCTCTTTTCGTGCCGATCCGGCCGAATTCTTCCAGCAGCGTCAGCGCCGCGTTTATAGGAACGACAAGAAATGCCAAATCCGGCACTTCCGGCAAATCCCGGGGCGAAGGATATGCTCCGATGCCGAAAATTGTTTTGTCTTTAGGATGCAGAAAATAAACTTTTCCCTGGTAGCCGTCTTTTAAAAGAGAAAGCGCTTGTATTGAGCCCATTTTGGTGGGCGTGTTACTCGCGCCTGCCACCGCGACGGATTTGGGATTCATCAGTAAGTGCAGAGGATTTTCAGACATCGTTAAACTCCCGGATATGAACTTTCAGTCAATAATGACCGGGAGTACAGAATAAATAACCGCGGCTGTCAAGCAAAAATCTTCTTTTCTATTGAGGATATTTGTTTCTAAAAGAATCAAATAAAAGATTAGTAAGGCCTCTGTCTTTTTGGCTGTTGTATTTTTCGCCTTTCAAATAAAGGTCTGCCACTTTTAATGTATCTAATTTCTGTGCAGGCATCTGCAGTGGGTTTTTATCCAGCACGACAAAGTCGGCAAGTTTCCCTTCCGCAAGCGTCCCGCGCGTATTTTCGTCAAAGGATAGTCGGGCGCAATTTACCGTGTGCAGGCGCAGCGCATCGAGCGCGGATATAGATTCATCAGGATTAGGATGATTGCAGGCCGCGAAAATTCCGGCGATGGGATCGGGCAGTGTGCAGGGCGCGTCTGACCCGTCGGCAAGCGTAAGTCCCGCGCTCAGCATGCTTTTTAAGGGAATGAGATTCTTCAGGCGCGAGCCGAGGATGCTCTCTAGATATTCCACCGGTTCCTGCCGCCAGTATAAAAACGGTGTTTGCAGAGCGATGCAGAGATTGAGCTTGGCGGCTCTTTCGATGGCCTGGGTGCTCATTAAATCCGCGTGAATGATAATGTGGCGGTGGTCGGCGCGGGGAAAATCGTTGAGCGCCGCGTCAAACGCGTTTAGCGCCTGCTCAATGGCCGCGTCCCCAATGGCGTGCATGGCAACCTGCAGGCCCGCACGGTTCGCCTTTATCGCAAAGTCATTTACTTCTGCCTGGCTGTAAAAAAGAGTGCCGAGGTTTTTGTGATTATTAGAATAGGGCTCTTTGAGTGCTGCGTCTTCGGAGCCGAAACAGCCGTCAAGCGCGTTGGCAAAACATCCGCCGATGCGCGGAAGTTTTCGGCGCAGAACTTTATTTACATCCATGGTCTGGAAAAAAATACGGTAACTCTGCGGCAGGCCGCGGGCCGCCAGGCGCATGAAATCAACATCCAGATCCAGCGGAAAGCCCACTCCTTCCACCGTGTGCACCAGAGCAATCCCTTTGCTCGCCAGATAATCGCTGCCCGCGAGCAGGTTTTTAAAAACAGCGGGCAAAGAGACGGATTTAGTAATAAAGTTTACCGCCTGGTAAAAGGCGTTTAAATAAAACCAACCCGTGTCTTTATCAAAGCCAGGATCGGCCAAAATTGCGGCAGGCATTTTATTGATTAGCGCGGAATTGCCCACGGAAGCGTGTCCGTCGTATTTGACAATCATTAGCGGTTGGTCGGTGATTTTATCCAGGTCGGATCTTTCGGGAAGTCTCTTTTCTTTGACCGTGTGAGCTGAGCAGCCGAAGGCCAGAATAACCTTTTCTTTTTTATTATTGGCAATATAGGTGCGGATGAGTTCGCCCAATTTCTCAAAATCATTTACATCGCGGCAATCAAGGCCGGAATTGAAATAGGCAAAGGAGCTGAAGTGGATATGTGTGTCGCCGAAAGCGGGTACTACGCATTTGTTATTTAAATCAATTGATTCGCAGGCCGTGTATTGCGGCGGCAGTTCATCGCCGGTAAATACTATTTTCCCGCCATCTTCCACCAGATATTTGAAGACGCGGTTTTTATCTTCACAGGAAATAAAAGCGGCATTCTTAAAAATTCGCATGCCCGTAAAATATACCTCCTGTAAATTTTATTCAATTAAAAAAATTTTTAAAAGAGTTATTTGCGAACCTCTTTTACCTTTTGTCATGCCCGACTTTTCCTATCGGGCATCCAGCGTTTTTCTGGATTACCCGGTCGTGCCGGGTAATGACATGGGGTTGCCGAAGCGACACGAACAGCGGTATGCGATTAAACCACCGTCAAAAGAATATAAGCAACGGAAAATCTGCCGCTTTCGGGAATGTAGCAAAGAATTTTCTGGCCTTCCTTCAGTTTATCCGAATGAAAGAGTTCCTCCAGCATCACATAAATCGATGCGGCGCCGGTGTTGCCTTTGTAGGCCAGATTGGTAAACCATCGCTCGTAAGGGATTTTAAAATTGACTTCGGCCATCGCGTCGTGAATTTTATCGCGGAAAAATTCCGAGGAATAATGAGGCAGATACCAGTCGATTTCTTCCGGCTTTATTTTTCTTCTCTGCGCGGTGCGGGTGAGCGCCTCATTGACGGTCAGGCGCAC
>DHGA01000075.1 GCA_002402545.1 Syntrophaceae bacterium UBA4810 | reverse complement strand
CATTTTGCCCTTTTTTGTTTGCCCAAAATGGCAAGAAATTGGGTGAGGTGAAACCTTGACCAAATTTGACGCCGGCAGTTTGTTTGTTGTAAAGTGAAAATATGGAAACCATCACTCTCACCAAAAAAGAATATGGCAGGTTGCTTAAAAAGGCATTGAGCTATGATTATCTCCGCGGACTGATGGCCGGTGACGTTTTTGCGTCCCCGCCGGTGAAAAATGTTAAAAAGGTTATCAAGGAGTTCGCTATTGCCGGAAAATACAATCAAAAATTTCTCAAAAGCTTGGAGAAGGGATTAAAGCGATCAAATTATTTTGACAATAAAAATCCTGCCGCTTCATCCCGATTTTCGCCGGCCAGATGAAGCGGAGCTTATTGACATTAACGATCACTACCGATAAAAGGACGGATCTCGCCCTTTTTGATTAGGCGGCAATTTGCCCAAATTTGACAAAAACAATTTAATATGTTTCAATGATGCCGGTGAATTGATGGAAGAAAAAATTATCATCAAGGGCGGCGCATTTATCTTTTATCACCGGAAAGATAGCAAATTCGTCGAGGGTATAGAATTTAAAGAAGGCGGAGAAATAACAATTTTTTCCGATGAAAAGGGTTGTTGTTTGCATCAAACTTTCATAGATTTTCCGCCGGACAAGATTATGTTCGGTTGCACTTCCCGCGGCAAAGAAGAGCCGTGCGAATCGTTCCTAATGAAAATAAAATTGGGAGATAAGGAAGTAAAAATCAGCACGCTAACGATAGTTGCGGGTAAGGATAATATTTCCGTATCAATCAGTTAGCGCTTTTTTTATATTTTCGTCGGAATATTCCGGAATTTGATTGGAACTATCCCGTCCAATGTTCCTAAAAAAAATTGACAAAATTTATTTTTTATTATAAGAACTCTTGCAGAATAGTCCTTTAAAAAAGAGAAAGGTGAAGAAATGAAGAAGAAACTTGGTAAATGGAGTGCGATTTTTATTTTTTTAATTATCGCACAGATAGCAACCGGACAAGAAATGAACGGCGAACAAATAATGTTGGATTCGGCTGATTTCCTGCAGAGCCACGAAGTGCTTATAAATACTGCGTTTTGTAACGAAACAAAAATAGAGGGAACTGTTATCGGCTCACTTAACTTGCCAAGTGGTTTTTACTTGGCCTTGAAGGATGGTAACGATACAACCCTGATGAGAGTGGATTGCATTGTTGCCATAACAATCCTTGACTATATTTCATGGATAAACGAGCCTTTTGGGTGCGTTTCTTATGAAACGCATATATGCGGTATACCGACGATATCAGGATCATCGTGGGGCCATTTCGACTATAGGGGTGAGGCGTTTTATGTGTTAAAGTCTTGCTCACAGAAAATGGTGCTCGTAAATCAGAGATATGTGTCTGGAAAAACAAACATAGGGTGTTGTCCTGATGCTTCCTGATGTTTGCGCAGTTATTCCGACGCATTCCGGTGCAGAATGTATTGAAGCCACAATTCGCACGCTTGTCGTGCAAACAATCGCGGTTGATGTCTATGTGGTTAGCGATAACAACACAGATGAAACCGTAGAAATTGTTACAAAACTTCAGACGGAATTCCCAAATCTTTTTTTAATGGAATCCGTTGACAATCGTGCCAAAAAAGCAGGGGCGCTGAACCAGGGCCTCCTGGGAGATTGGGAGCTTTTGAAAAGATACGATTTTATTTGGATACAGGACGATGATACGGTAGTTGCGCTTGACATCATTCAGCGCGGTATTGAAAAGATGAATCAATATCCGGAATTAGGCGTTGTGATTTCGCGCGCCGGCGTTCGGCCGATGGAAAAGGAGGCTGGGTTGTGGAGGCATTGGCATTGCTTGTTGCAATGCTTGCAGGAAATAGAATATGCTGGTTTTGATGCTGAAAGAGTTGGCACTTGGGGCAATATCAAGGTTGCTCATGGCATGGCGGCCTTGTTTAGGGCGGAGACTATGGAGGAGGTAGTCAAATATAGAAAGAGAAGATGGAATACAGAGGATCAAGTATATGATGAAACCAACATTACTGAAGACTATGAACTGACTCTATGCATCAAATCATTGCCAAGATTTAATAGAGTTGGCCTTTCAATGAAAATGTTGGCGTTGACCGATGTTCCCGTTGGCTTTGGGCAATTGTTTCGGCAAAGGGTAAGGTGGCTGATGGGCGGAAATCAAAGCTTGATTAAATATGGATTTAGCCGGGTAACGATAAAAGAAGTATTCCAGCGTCCGATATTCTACATTTTTACCTTGGTTCAAATTTATATTTTTGCTTTGATGATGCAATTTGTAGCCGGAGGCGGTTCCCTTTCCTGGGGTGGGCTGATGGTTGCATTAGTGGCAATATCCATGATATTGGCATTGTATAAATTGCGATATGTCCATAAATTAAAGTTTGGACATGTGGCGTTAACAGTGCTGTATTTGCCGCGGCTTCTCTATGACCTTACGCTGATGGGACAGCAGGTTTGGGCGGATGTATCATACTTGATGGCTCTGGTATTTAAAAGAGAATTGAGGTGGTAAATGTGACTAATGTAGGAACGGGTATCGGGCTATTGCCCACAACGGCGATAGCGTGTGAATGTTTGAACGAATCGGGTATTTTGCACATAAAAGGGCCGGAAATTCATGCCAGCGACCTTGTTTCGATAATTGCATCGGGACAGATCGGAGGGTATGGCTTTGGGCCGTCCATTACGCCAGAGATTAGTTTTAATTCCTGGATATCGCTAATGGTATTTTTGGTGGCGGTTGTATCAATATCTTGTCTCTTGTATGGAGGTGGGAAATTGATAATTGGGGAAATCAACAAAAAAGCAGATTAAGATATTTTTGCCTTGGCATAAATATCTTTTTTTACAATAAAAATGGTTGTGTTAATATAATAGGAATTAAAAGAAAAATATGAAAAAAAATATTTTGTTTCTTTCGGAGTTATTCGCGACCTTGTTTTTTGTTTGTTCCGGGTTTTTGAACGCGGCTTTGTCGGCGGAGAATCTTGTTGCCAATCCTTCGCTTG